>JBGAJT010000180.1:0-7275 GCA_044224785.1 Candidatus Nanopelagicales bacterium
CACCGCGGGTCTGCAGGGCCTGGCCGTGCCGCTGCGCGTCGCCGTCATGGGGTGCGTCGTCAACGGTCCGGGCGAGGCCCGCGAGGCCGACCTCGGCGTCGCGTCGGGCAACGGCAAGGGCCAGATCTTCAAGCGCGGCGAGGTCGTGGCCACCGTCCCCGAGAGCCAGATCGTCGAGACGCTGGTCACGATGGCCCTCGAGATGGCCGAGGAGATGGGCGTCGACCCCGAGAGCGGCGAGGCCACCCCCGTCGTGTCCGTCAGCTGACCCACCCCCAGCTCTTGCCCACCTAGTGGCCCCTTCCCGCTCGATCTCGGGCCCGGAAAGGGCCACGAAGTGGGCACATTCCGGTCAGGCGCTCAGCGCGCGCTGGATTCGCAGCATCACGGCCATCGGATCGGCCATCAGCTCCTGGTAGGTCCAACGCACGATCGCCCAGCCCGCGCGCCGCAGATCGTCCTCGCGGAGCTTCTCCTTCCGGACGTCGTCGATCCCGGCGTACTTCGACATGCCATCTGCCTCGCCGATCACCTTCTGGTCCGGCCACGAGAAGTCGACCCGGTAGCGGCGTCCGCTCGCCCCCTCCACCCAGCGCTGCAGGTGAGGCCGGGGTACGCCGCACTCCGTCATCCAGCCGCGCGACATCGACTCGAGCGGCGACTCCGACAGCGGGTCCCCGCTGTTCACGGCGAGGGAGAGCAACGGGAGGTCGTAGACCCACTCGAGTCGCGACATCGTCGCTCGGAGCTCCTTCGCGCCGACTCGCGAGAGCGCTGCGTCGATGGCGACCAGCGACTGGTGCAGGGGTCGGCGTCGCGCGAGGTCGAGTGCGGTGCGGGCGACGGAGGTGCAGGGAAGTCCGTCGACAAGAGTCCTGTCCCGGTCGGCGACGGTCGCGAGTCGCCGATGCGTGCCGGCGACGACCCGGCCGTGGCGCGGAGCGCTCACCCAGACGTTGCTCGGCGGCCGGTCGAAGGTCGGGAGCCCGTGTGCCAGCGCTGCCGACCCGTGGCTCAGAACGCTGTCGTCCGCGAGCGCCAGCAGGGCAGCCTGCGCGCGCTGCAGATGCTCCGCCCTCACGACCGGCGAGGCGTCGTGCGGGCTGCTGGGCCGTCCTGCCCCCTCGTCGTCTGCCACCCGTACGACACCGCGCCTGACCCGGATCAGCGTTCCCGACGCCACCGCCGAGCGGATTCGCTTGCGCGTGATGCCGACGGCCTCGAGCTCGGCGGTCGCGACCGGCGTGCAGCCGAACGTCTCGCGGACGAGGGCGGCGGTCTCGCCGGGTCGGTGGATCGGAGGCATCGCGCACAGCCTTCGGCCAGGGCGCCCTCCGCCGCTCCCGCCGTCCCCAGCCCCAGCTCTTGCCCACCAAGCGGCCCTTTCCGGTGCCGTTTCGGGGCGGGAAAGGGCCGCAAGGTGGGCAGATCGTAGAGGGGGATGGGGGGACCCCCAGGTTGGGTTGGTGGCCGTCCGGTCGGCGGTTCGGGCACGATGGGGCCGTGACCACGGCGACGACGGGTGTGCTGCGCGTGCTGAGCTCGCGCGACCTCGTGCAGGCCCAGCGCGTGATCGACGTCGACCCGGTCGCCCACTGCTTCGTCTCCTCCCGCGTCCGGATCAGCCACCTCGACTCCTGGCGGATGGGCGGGGAGATGTGGGGCTGGTCCGAGGACGGCGTGCTCACGTCGCTGCTCTACCTCGGGGCCAACCTCGTCCCGGTCCAGACCACGCCCGAGGCCCGGCGCGCCTTCGCCGAGCGCTGCCGCCGGATGGGTCGCCGCTGCTCCTCGATCGTCGGGCCCGACGACGAGGTCCTCGACCTCTGGTCGATGCTCGCCGACGCCTGGGGACCGGCCCGCGAGATCCGCGCGAACCAGCCGCTCCTGCGGATCGACGACGACCCCGTCGTCCCCGGCGACCCGGCCGTGCGCCAGGTGCGCACCAGCGAGATCGACCTGCTCATGCCGGCGTGCGTCGCGATGTTCACCGAGGAGGTCGGCGTCTCGCCGCTCGCCGGCGGTGCCGCGGAGGCCTACCGCGCGCGGGTGGCCGAGCTGGTCCGGCACGGTCGGGCCTACGCCCGCATCGACGACGGCCGCGTCGTCTTCAAGGCCGAGATCGGCGCGGTCAGCGACGGCGTCTGCCAGGTGCAGGGGGTGTGGGTCGCGCCGGAGTACCGCGGCCTCGGCCTCGCCGCCCCGGGGATGTCCACGGTCGTGCAGCTCGCCCGACGCGACCACGCGCGCGTCGTCAGCCTCTACGTGAACGACTTCAACACCGTCGCGCGCCGTGTCTACGAGCGCGTCGGGTTCGTCGACGCCGGTGCCTTCGCGACCGTCCTGTTCTGAGCGCCCGCGCCGGACGGAGGATCGGCTGCGCGGTCCCGTCGTAGCGGCTGAGAGGATGGGGCGGTGCTGCGCCGCCCCGACCCCGACAGCCTCTGGGCGGACGGCGACTGGCGGCGCTACTGGCTCAGCCGCATCGTGTCCTACGCCGGTGCCACGGTCACCTACATCGCCGCTCCGATCCTCGTGTACTCGCTGTCGGGCTCGCCCCTGCTCACCGGGGTGACCGCCGCGACCGAGGGCCTCCCGTACCTGCTCTTCGGCCTGCTCGCGGGCGCTCTCGCCGACCGGATGAACCGTCAGCGGGTGATGGTCGCGGCCGACCTGGTGAACGCGGCCGTCCTCGTGACCGTGCCCATCGCCGCCGCGCTCGGTCGGCTCACCGCCGCCCACGTGATCCTGGCCGGGCTCGCCGTGATGACCGTCTTCGTGTTCTGGGACGCCGCCAACTTCGGTGCCGTCCCGACGCTGGTCGGCAAGGACCGGATCCGCGAGGCGACGAACGCCGTGTGGGGGACGACGCAGGTCTTCGACGTCGTGCTCCCCGGCGTCGTCGGCGTCCTCGTCGCCTGGATCGCGCCGTCGAGCCTGTACTGGGTGAACGCCTTCACCTTCCTCGCGAGCGCCTTCCTCGTCCGCAGCATCGTGCGCTCGCTCACGGGCGAGCGCGACGGCGAGCCGACCCGGCTGCGCGAGGACGTCCTCACCGGGCTGCGCTGGCTCTGGGCGCACACGACCCTGCGCGCGATGACCTTCATCGGTACGACGGTGTCCTTCAGCATGGGCGCGGTGATGGGCCAGCTCGTGCCGTTCGCCGACAAGGTCCTCGGCATCCGGCAGGGCGACGTCCGCCTCGGCGCGGTCTTCGCGGTGTTCAGCCTCGGCGGTCTGGTGGGCACCCTCGCCGGGCGCTGGCTCAAGCCCTACAGCCCGGCGCGCGTCAGCCTCGTGAGCACCAGCGTGATGGCGGTGCTGATCGTCCTCATGCCGTGGCCCCGCGACTACCGGTTCACGTTCCTGCTCGTCTTCCTGTTCGGCGTGGCCAACCTGATCAGCGTCGTCAACAACATCACCTTCCGGCAGGAGGAGACCCCCGAGGACATGCAGAGCCGGGTCAACACGACCGGGCGCATGCTCAGCTGGGGCCTCGGCGCGCCGGCCGGGGCGCTCCTCGGCGGCATCGTGGCCGGCGCCCTCGGCCCGGCGTGGGGGATGGCCTCGGGCAGCATCGTCGTGGTCGTCGGCGTCACGCTCGGCTGGATGTCGGACCTGCGGCGCATCCCCGCCCGCCGCCCCGTCGTCGTCACCTGAGACGCGCGGCACCCCCGGGGCAACTCGTTCGGGCATGCGCGGACCGCCCCGATATCCTGCGGGTCCGCCGGTTCGGCAGAGCCGCCGACCGTCTCGCCCGAGGAGAACCCGTGCTGCTCCGCATGTCGTCGCTGTTCCTGCGCACCCTGCGCGACGACCCGGCCGACGCCGAGGTGCCGAGCCACCGCCTCCTCGTCCGCGCCGGCTATGTGCGGCGCGTGGCCCCGGGCATCTTCAGCTGGCTGCCGCTGGGCTACACCGTCTACCGCAACGTCGAGCGCATCGTGCGCGAGGAGATGGACGCCGCGGGCTTCCAGGAGGTCCACTTCCCGGGCCTGCTCCCGCGCGAGCCCTACGAGGCCACCGGGCGCTGGACGGAATACGGCGACAACGTCTTCCGCCTCCAGGACCGTCGCAAGAACGACATGATGCTCGGCCCGACCCACGAGGAGTTCTTCACCCTCATGGTCAAGGGCGAGTACTCGTCGTACAAGGACCTGCCGCTCGCGCTCTACCAGATCCAGATCAAGTACCGCGACGAGGCGCGTCCGCGCGCGGGCATCCTGCGCGGCCGCGAGTTCGTCATGAAGGACTCGTACTCCTTCGACGTCGACGACGCGGGCCTGCAGGTGTCCTACGACAAGCACCGCGACGCCTACATCAAGACCTTCGACCGCCTCGGCCTGAGCTACGTCATCGTGTCCGCCCAGAGCGGCGCGATGGGCGGCTCGGCGTCCGAGGAGTTCCTGGCGCCGTGCGAGTCGGGCGAGGACGCGTTCGTGCGCTGCACGTCGTGCGACTACGCCGCCAACGTCGAGGCCGTCATCACCCCGGCCCCGGACGCGATCGCCTACGACGCGAGCGCTCCGGCGCACGTCGAGAACACCCCGGACACCCCGACCATCGACACCCTCGTCGCCCACGCGAACGCCCACCAGCCGCGCTCGGACCGCGCCTGGACCGCGGCCGACACGCTGAAGAACGTCGTGCTCACCGTGACGCGCCCGGACGGCACGACGTACCCGCTCGCGGTCGGCCTGCCGGGCGACCGCGAGGTCGACATGAAGCGTCTCGAGGCCGTGCTGCACCCGGACGAGCCGGCGCCGATGGACGAGGTCGAGTTCGCGAAGAACCCGGCTCTCGTGAAGGGTTACATCGGGCCGGGCGCGCTGGGCGAGGAGGGCACCAGCGGGATCCGCTACCTGCTCGACCCCCGCGTGGTCGACGGCACGCGCTGGATCACCGGCGCCAACGAGCCGGGCCGACACGTCTTCGACCTCACGATGGGCCGCGACTTCACCGCCGACGGCACGATCGAGACCGCCGAGATCCTCGAGGGCGACACCTGCCCGCGCTGCGGCTCGGCGCTCACGATCGCGCGCGGCATCGAGATCGGCCACATCTTCCAGCTCGGTCGCAAGTACGCCGAGGCGCTCGACCTCAAGGTGCTCGACGAGAACGGCAAGCTCGTCACGGTCACCATGGGGTCCTACGGCATCGGCGTCTCGCGCGCCGTGGCGGCGATCGCCGAGCAGACGATCGACGACCTCGGTCTGTGCTGGCCGCGCGAGGTCGCGCCCGCCGACGTCCACCTGGTCGCGACGGGCAAGGACGCCGCGGTCTACGAGCACGCCGAGTCGCTCGCCCTCGAGCTCGAGGCGCGCGGGCTGCGGATCATCTACGACGACCGCCGCCAGGCCTCGCCGGGCGTGAAGTTCAAGGACTCCGAGCTCATCGGCGTCCCCACGATCGTCGTCGTGGGCAAGGGCCTCGCCGACGGCGTCATCGAGCTGAAGGATCGTCGCACGGGCGAGCGCAGCGAGGTCGCGGTGGTCGACTCCGTCGACGCGATCGTCGCGGCCTGCCGCGCATGAGCGGGCGCATCGACGCCGTCGTCTTCGACTGGGGCGGCACGCTGACGCCCTGGCACGACATCGACCTCGTGGCCCAGTGGTACGCCTACGCCCAGGTCTACGACGCCGTGCACGCCAAGGAGCTGGCGCAGCGCCTCTTCGACGCCGAGGAGTCGTTCTGGTCGCGGCAGCGCGCCACCGGCGGTGCCGAGGGGACCGGTCACCTCGACCGGGTCTTCGAGCTCGCCGGCGTCGACACGTCGTCGTGGCAGCACGCCGAGGCGCTCGAGGCCTACCTCGAGGCATGGGACCCGCACACCTACACCGATCCCGACGCCGCACCGCTGCTCGAGGGGCTGCGCGCAGACGGCATCAAGGTCGGGGTGCTGAGCAACACCATGTGGCCCCGCGCCCAGCACGAGGCGGTCTTCGAGCGCGACGGCGTCGCGCACCTCGTCGACGGCGCGGTGTTCACGAGCGAGACGCCGGTGGCCAAGCCGCACCTCGACTCGTTCCGGCTCGCGATGGACGCCGTCGGCGTCACCGACGCGTCGCGCGTCGTCTTCGTGGGCGATCGCCCGTGGGACGACGTCCACGGCGCTCAGCAGGCAGGGATGCGCGCGATCCTGGTGCCGCACTCCGACATCCCGCACCACCAGCAGGTGCCCGTCGACGTCGTCCCCGACGCCGTCGTCGACCGCCTCGGCGACGTGCTCGGCATCGTGCGCGCCTGGAACGCCGCCTGACCGGCGTGGACACCATCCTCGGCGTCGCCCCGCACGTCCTGGTCGGGCTGCTCGCCGCGGCGATGCTCGCCGGCTGGATCGACGCCGTGAGCGGGGGCGGCGGCCTCGTGCAGCTGCCCGCGCTGCTCGTCGGGCTCCCGGGCGTCCCGCCCGCCACCGTGCTCGGCACCAACAAGCTGAGCTCGATCATCGGCACGAGCGCGGCGGCGCGCACCTACCGCCGGGCCGCGGTCACCGACGTCGCGACGGCGGTCCCGATGGCGGTAGCCGCGTTCCTCGGCTCGGCGGTCGGGGCGGCGATCGCCACCCGGCTGCCCGGCACGTGGTTCCGGCCGCTCGCCCTCGTGCTGCTCGTCGTCGTCGGACTCTGGACGCTGCTGCGCCCAGCCCTCGGCGAGAGCCAGGACCTGCGCTGGCACGGCGGAGAGGAGCACCACCGCCACCGCGCGGCGGCGATCGCGATGGGTGCGGGCATCGGCCTCTACGACGGCGTCTTCGGGCCGGGCACCGGCACGTTCCTCGTCTTCGGCCTCGTCGCGCTGCTCGGCTACTCGTTCCTCAACGCGTCGGCGATCGCGAAGATCGTCAACGTCGCGACGAACCTCGCGGCGCTCATCGTCTTCGGCGCCACCGGCCACGTGCTGTGGGGTCTCGGCCTCGCGATGGGCGTCGCCAACCTCACGGGTGCGGTGGTCGGAGCGCGCACCGCCGTACGTCGTGGTTCGCGCTTCGTGCGCGTGGTCTTCCTGGTCGTCGTCGCAGTGCTGCTGCTGCGACTGGGCTACGACGTGCTGCGCGGCTGAACCACGCGGCCGTTGTCGAGCGCGACCACGCGGTCGGCCGCGGCGAGCACTCGCGGGTCGTGGCTCGCCACCACCAGGGCGGTGCCCGCGGCCGTCGCGGTGCGCAGCGCCGACAGCACGACCTCGACGTGGTCGTCGTCCTGGTGGCTCGTCGGCTCGTCGAGCCGGCACAGGTCCGGCGCGAGGACGAGCGCCCGCGCCCCGGCGGTGCGC
>JBGAJT010000181.1:0-7274 GCA_044224785.1 Candidatus Nanopelagicales bacterium
GACGAGCTGCTTGAGCCACCAGTCCGGGTCCCCGGAGTTGCGGATCGTCAACGGCTTGCCGGCGCCGGGCAGGTCGTCGAACGCCCCGCGCTCGGTGGCCTCCCGGACCGCGCGGTCGATCGCGGACTCGTAGGGCTCCATCGCGCCACCTCCCGCTCGTGGGCAGCACGCTAGCCCCGGACCGCCCGACGGGCGAGATCCCTCCGCCCGGACCGCCACCCGCCACGAGGTGCCGTAGCGTCGTCCCGACGGGGCGACGACCCCGCGCGGGCGGGGGTGCCATGAGGCGACAGGTGGGACGCGCGGTCCTCGCGGTGCTGCGCTACCGGATCGTGGGCGAGCCTCCCGAGGCTCCGGCGTACGTCCTCGTGGCCGCACCGCACACGTCGTGGCTCGACCTGCCGCTCATGCTGGGGATCGCCTGGTCGAGCGGGATCGTCCCCGGCTTCCTGGCCAAGAAGGAGCTCTTCCGGCCGCCCTTCGGCGCGATGCTGCGCGGCGTCGGCGCGATCCAGGTCGACCGCGAGGACCCCGGCACGCTGGTGGCCGACCTCGCCGCGCGCGCTGCGAGCGGCGCACCCTTCGCGCTGGTGATCGCGCCCGAGGCCACGCGCGGCCGCGCGGAGGGCTGGAAGACCGGCTTCTACCGGATCGCGCGGGAGGCCGACGTGCCGATCGTGCTCGGCTTCGTCGACGGTCCGACCCGCACCGGAGGGTTCGGCCCCACGATCCGTCCCAGCGGCGACCTCGCGGCCGACCTGGAGACCATCTGCGCCTACTACGCCGACAAGCACGGGGTCGTGCCGGACCGGGCCAGCCCCGTCGTCGTGCGCTCCGAGCCGGTCGAGGGCGCCCCGGGCCCGACCGCGGGCTGACCCGCGTCAGGCGGTGGCGCCGCCGGACTTGTAGCGCTTGACCTCGTCGGACGACAGCTTGGCGATCACCGCGGCGCGGGTCGCGGGGTCGAGACCGTCGAGCTCGCTCTGGATGCTCTCGACCGCGACGTCGGCGGCCTTCTTCTTCTCCATCGCGACCTTCCACAGGTAGTAGCCGCCCACCGCCGCACCCGCGACCAGCGCGAGCGTGAGGATCCCCTTGGTGCGCGTGCTCATGACCTGCTCCCGTCGTCGACTCGGACCGATCCTACGGACCCCGCGCCGACGTCGTACGCCGGTCCATCGAGCGGGTGGGCGGGGAGCGGACCGGTCGGCCGCGGCTCCGGTCGCTGCCGATCCACGACGCCAGCGGCGAGCGCCTGCATCTCCTGTATAGCAGGAATTCCGGCTCCTCATGAGGGGCCGACGGCGGCGTTAGGGTCGCGGCCCCGAGCACCTGGAGGGACCGCTGTGACCGCTCCTGCCTTCCGCTCCTTCGCCCTGCCTGACGAGCTCGCGGCCAAGGCCGCCGCCCGGCTCGTGGCGGCGGACGACGCGCACTTCGCCGACATCGCTGCTGCTCTTGCCGACGCCACCGACGACGAGACGACGCGCATCGACACGCTGCTCGCCGCACCCGCGCGCATCGGGCGGGAGGCCCTCGAACGTGACGAGGAGGTCCGCCGGCGCAGCGGACGGCTGCGTCTGCTCTCGCAGCTCGGTCTCGACCTGTGCCTGGGCCGCATGACGCCGGCCGACGGCGCGACACCGCTCTACGTCGGCCGGCTCGGGCTCACCGACCGCGCCGGACGTCGGCTGCTGCTCGACTGGCGGTCGCCGGCCGCAGCACCGTTCTTCGCAGCGACGCGCGCCGAGCCGCTCGGGCTGGTCGCCCGCCGCCGCTACCGCTGGGCGCGCGGCAAGGTCGTCGACTACTGGGACGAGCTGCTCGTGGACGACGTCGACGCCGGCGACGTCGCTCCTGACGAGGAGTCGGCGTTCTTCGCCGACCTCGGCGCCTCTCGCAGCGACCGCATGCGCGATGTGCTGGCCACCTTGGCGTCCGACCAGGACGCCGTCATCCGCGCGCTGGCGGAGGGCGCCCTCGTCGTCGAGGGCGGTCCGGGCACCGGCAAGACCGTCGTCGCGCTGCACCGCACCGCGTACCTGCTCTACTCCGACGCGCGCGTCGGCGCCGGCCGGGGAGGCGTGCTGGTCGTCGGACCCTCGCGGCCGTACCTCTCCTACGTCGCCGACGTCCTCCCCGGCCTCGGGGAGGAAGGGGTGAGGATGGCGACGCTGCGCGACCTGGTGCCCGAAGGGGTGGACGCGCGCGACGAGGCCGACCCCGTCGTACGGGCGCTGAAGTCATCGGCCCGGACGGCATCGGTCGTGGAGGCCGCCGTCAGGTTCTACGAGGAACCGCCGTCCCAGGCGCTCGAGGTGTCGACGTCGGTCGTCGACGTCGTCGTGACCCCCGACGACTGGGCGGCGGCCTTCGATGCCGCCGAACCGGGCACGGCGCACAACGAGGCGCGCGACCAGGTGTGGGACGCGCTCGTCGAGCTGCTCGCCGCGAAGGCGGGTGACGACGTGCCGTTCGACCTCCTCCGCCGCGAGCTCGCCGCCGACGACGACCTGGCCGCCGCGTTCAACCACGCGTGGCCGCTGCTCGACGCGGAGGATGTCGTGGGCGACCTGTGGCGGGTACCCGCGTACCTGCAGCGGTGCGCGCCCTGGCTGGACCGCGCCGAGGTCGCCACGCTGCAGCGCGAGGCGGCGACGGCCTGGACCGTCGCAGACCTCCCTCTGCTCGACCTCGCCCGCCAGTTGGTCGGAGACGCCACCGCGTCGACGCACCGACGTCGAGTCCGGGTGTCCGAGGCCGCGGAGCGCCAGCGCATGGATCTCGTCGTCGAGGACCTGCTCGCGGCGGACGACGACGAGAAGATGTACGCGCAGCTGCGCCAGGACGGGATCCGCGACGCGCTCGTCGACCACGACGCCTCGGGCGTCGCGCCCTCCGTCGACGAGCTGGCCGGCCCGTTCGCCCATGTCGTCGTCGACGAGGCTCAGGAGCTGTCCGACGCCGAGTGGCAGATGCTGCTGCGCCGGTGCCCCTCCCGGAGCCTGACCGTCGTGGGAGACCGGGCGCAGGCCCGGCAGGGGTTCACCGAGTCGTGGGAGGACCGCCTGGCGCGCGCGGGCATCCGGTCCGTGCGCCGCTCCGCGCTGACGGTGAACTACCGGACCCCGGCCGAGATCATGCTCGTGGCCGAACCGGTGATCCGCGGCGCCGTGCCGGACGCGCTGGTGCCCGTGTCGATCCGCAGCACGGGCGTTCCGGTCGTGCACGGATCGACCCACGAGCTCCCGCAGGTCGTCGACCGGTGGCTCGCCGAGCACCACGAGGGCCTCGTCTGCGTCATCGGCGCACCTGAGCTCGCGTCGTCCGCGCGGCTGAGGTCGCTGTCGGCCCGGGAGGCGAAGGGGCTCGAGTTCGACCTGGTCGTCGTGGTCGAGCGCGAGCCAGGACGAGATCGCATCCAGGACGTCGTCGACCGCTACGTCGCCATGACCCGCGCCACGCAGCAGCTCGTCCTGCTCGCGGGGCCGTGACGCGCGACCGCGGGACTACGTGCTCAGCTCTCCGCGCACCGGGCTGTCGCCGCTGTGCAGCGGCGATCCGTTCATCGGCTGCAGCGAGACGTCGACCGCGGAGTACGACGCGAGGTCGAGGCCGGCGGGGACCGCGAACTGGCCGTGACCGCTGGAGTCGAGCACGCCGAGTGCGACGAGGTGCGCGTTGCTCGGGTCCATCAGCCAGACCTCGTAGAACGCACCCGGCCGTTCCGGGAGACCGGTCACGGTGACGGTGACGGTGCGCTGCGCGGTGGACGCCTGGCGGATCACGGCGGTGCCGCTCGCCGTCGGGTCGTCGAAGGGCTTCAGCGACGCGGAGGCGACCGGCTGCGGCGGCTGCGCGACCACGGGCGGCGCCGCGGTGTCGCGGGTCGCGGCGTACATGGCGCCGCTGCCGACGACGAGGCCGACCGCGGCAGCAGCGGCGAGCGGGAGCGCGCGGCGCCAGCCGGTGGTGCGCGGGCGCAGCTCGGTCACCGGCGCGACGGGCTCCGCGATCACCGGCTGCTCGGTGACCACCGGCTCCGCCACGGGCTGCTCGAGCTCGCGGACGATGCGGTCCCAGACCTCGGGCGCGGGCGCGACGGGTACGTCGTCGGCCTGCACGCGGCGTCCGACCGAGGCGGCGGCGCCGAGGCTCTGCACCTCGCGCCGGCAGTGCTCGCACGTGGCCAGGTGGGCCTCGGAGTCGGGAGTGGCGTCGGGCTCGCCGAGGGCGAGGAGGGCGAGCGTGACGTCGTCATAGTGCGGCACGGTCGACCTCCAATCGCGTGCGCATCCGCTCCAGCGACCGGCGGATGTGGGACTTCACGGTACCGAGCGGCAGATCGAGCCGGTCGGCGATCTGGGCGTGGGTCAGGTCGTCGAAGAAGGCCAGCTCGACGATGCGACGGGCCGGCTGCCCGAGCCGCTCGAGCTCGTCGGCGACGAGCACGCGATCGGCGACGTCGTCGACGGCCTGCGGCGAGCGCGGCTCGGGGACGGTCACGGAGCCGACGGCGCGCAGCACCTTCTGGTCGCGCGCCGTCGCGGCCCAGCGGTCGGCGACGGTGTGACGCGTGATGCCGAGCAGCCAGCCGGCGAGCGTGCCCGCCTCGGACGAGTAGCGCTCACGGCTGCGCCACGCGGAGACGAACACCTGCTGGGTGACGTCCTCCGCGTCCTCGCGGTTCCCCAGCGAGCGCAGCGCGACGGTGTAGACCAGCGACGACCAGCGACCGTAGGCCTCTCTCAGGCAGACCTCGTCACCAGCGCGGAAGCCATGGGCCACATCGGCATCGGTCAGGTCCTCCACCTGCACCCCCCACGACATGTCTCCAGGCTCGCAGGCCAGCGAGATCCCGCAACTCGGGCTCACGACGTCAACGGCGTCCAGGACGCCCGTGGTCATGGCACCTCCCGCCGTCGGTCGCAGCCGGCTGGTCCGGCTCCCTGCCCCCTCTTCGGCCGGAGGACCCCTCCCGGATGCAGCGGGATCTGCGCGGATCGGGTGCATCCGGATCGCGGCCTACGACGGAAGAGGCTCCTGACAGCACGATCCGTCCACCGAGGAGCACCCATGCGCATCACCCGCACGATCGTCGCCACGGCAGTCGGCGCCGCGCTCGCCGCCTCCGCGCTGAGCGGCGTGGGCGCCGCCCAGGCCGCCCCCGCCAAGGTCTCCGCACCCACGAAGGTCGCCGCGACGGCGGCCGGCACCACCCCGCTCGCCGCAGTGGCGACGCCGTTCTCGAAGACCTGGAACACCAGCTGGAACGACTACAACATCGTGAGCCACGCGGTGTTCGCGGTGCTCGCCGCGAAGCCGACGTCGAAGGTCGGCGTGCTCGCGAACGGCAACGTCGCCCTGACGGCGTTCCTGCCCAACGACCGCGCCTTCCAGATCCTGGTCAAGCAGCTCACCGGCAAGACGCTCCTGCGCGAGCGCGAGGTGTTCGGCGTCGTCGCCAAGCTCGGCATCCCGACGGTCGAGAAGGTGCTGCTCTACCACGTCGTCCCCGGCGCGACGATCACCTCGAAGATGGCGCTCAGGTCCAACGGCGCGAACCTCAAGACCGCCCTCGGCAAGACGATCCACGTCGCCGTCTACCACGGCCCGGTCATCTCGCTCTGGGACAAGGCCTACGGCATCCGCAACCCGCGCGTGATCCTGTCGCAGGTCGACATCAACAAGGGCAACAAGCAGATCGCGCACGGCATCGACCGCGTGCTGCTGCCGTTCCAGCCCTGATCCGGGCGCGAGGCCCCGCCGCGAGAGCGTCCGCGGCGGGGCCTCCGCACGTCACAGGACGGAGAGCCCGATCGGCCCGGGGTTGAACGCGATCTCCCAGCGGACCCCGTCGGGATCCGCGACGTACGCCGAGTAGCCGCCCCAGTCGCGGCGCACGGGCGCAGCCACCAGCGTGGCGCCTGCGGCCACCGCTCCAGCGACGACCTCGTCGACGAGCTCGGGCGTCGCGACGTTGTGCGCGAGCGTGAACGGCAGCGCGCCCTCACCGCGACCGACCGGGCCGAGCTCCGCCACCGCCGAGTCCTCCTGCCAGAACGACAGCACGACCTTGTCGGCGACGCGGACCATGAGGACCTCGCCGGGGACGTCGAGCTCGGGTGTCCAGCCCAGGCCGTCGACGTAGAACCTGCGGCTGGCCGCGAGGTCGCGGACGACGAGGGTCACGAAGCTCACGCGCGCATCCATGCGGCGACCCTAGGTCGACCCACCGACGCCGTCACCGGTCGCGCCTCCGGCACGGACGCACGACGGCGGCCTAGCGTTCGTGCCGTGCCCCCTCGCAGCCGGACCGCCGTCTACGCGCGCCGGCGCAAGCGCCGGATGGCGGCGCACGACCACGACCTCACCGACACCCAGTGGGCGGCGCTCGTCGACGCCTGGGACGGCTGCGCCTACTGCGGCTCCCACGAGCGGGCCGGGCTGCAGAAGGACTGCATGCTCCCGATCTCGCGCGGCGGGCGCTACACGGTGTCGAACGTCGTGCCGGCGTGCCGGTCCTGCAACGCCAGCAAGTGCAACGTCGAGCTGACGACGTGGATGCGCCGCAAGAAGTACGACGAGCGCTCGTTCCTCACCCGCCAGTGGCAGATCGCCGCCGAGGTCGCGCTGCTCGACAACGCCTGAGCGCTCGCCGCGCCGGTTGCGGGCCCGTCGTCGACCGCGCACCTACGCTGCCGGGATGACCAGGTTCGGCATCGACGCCCCGACGTTCCTCGCCGTGGTCCGCGACGGGCGGACGATCGACCCGGCGCACCAGCTGGTCGCACCGGGCTCGTTGCGCACGGATGCCCTCGAGCTGCTGCTGACGGAGGTGCGCGAGGGCCGCCTCGACGACCGCGAGGCGCTCGCGCTCCACGAACGGCTCACGGAGATCAAGGTGCGGCTCCTCGGCGACCGCGTGTCGCGACGGACGGCGTGGGACCTCGCCCGCCGCCACGGCTGGGCGGACCTCCGTGACGCCGAGGTCCTCGCCGTCACCCGGCTGCAGGCCGACGCGCTGGTGACGGTCGACCCGGAGCTCGCCCAGAAGGCCGACGGGATCGTCGCCCTCGCGGCCCTCGACGACCTGTGGGACGCGGACCGTGGCGCGCGCGAGCCGCGACCCTGAGGATGGGCGCATGACGACCTACTCAGGGACTGACGAGTTCGAGGGCGCGACGTTCGTCCGCACCAGCTTCAAGGGGGCCACGCTGCGGTTCTCCGACATGAGCGGCGTGACGATGCGCAGCGTCGACGTCGGCGGTCTC
>JBGAJT010000182.1:0-7257 GCA_044224785.1 Candidatus Nanopelagicales bacterium
ACCCCGGCAGCCTGATGCCCCGCGCCTCGCTGTGGCTGCTCTCGACGCCGCTGCTCCTGCTCGCCGACGCCCTCGGCCTCGCCGACGTCCCGCGCCATGCGCTCGAGCGCGCGGCCGACCTCCTGGACGAGCGCGCGGTCGCGCATGGACCGGTGACGCCGCTCGCCGACAACACCGCGAAGCTGCTCGGCGTCTCGATCGCCGGGTCGCTGCCGATGGTCTGGGGCACCTCGCCGCTCGGTGCGCTCGCCGCCTACCGGCTGGCCTGCCAGCTCAACGAGAACGCGAAGATGGCCGTGGCGAGCGGGCCGTTCCCCGAGGTCACCCACAACCAGGTCGTGGCGCTCGACGGCGACGCCGGCGGCGGCTCGACCGACGACATCTTCCGCGACCCGTTCGAGGACGGCGCCGGCCCCGCGCGGCTGCGCCTCGTGGTCCTGCGCGACCCGGGGGAGCACGTGCAGGACGGGCGCCGGGCCGACGTCTCGCGCGATCTCGCCGAGCGCCGCGGCGTACCCGTCGACGTGGTCGTGGCCGACGAGGGCCACCCCGTCGTGCGGCTGGCCTCGTTGCTCGGCCTCGTCGACTGGGTGAGCGTCTACGCCGCGATCGCGCAGGGCGTGGACCCCACGCCGATCGGGCCGATCAACGAGCTGAAGGACCGCATCGCATGAGCACCGAGGGCGGCACCAAGGCGGTGGTGGCGGCGCTCGCCGCCAACATGGGCATCGCCGTCACGAAGTTCATCGCCTGGTTCATGACCGGGTCGAGCTCGATGCTGTCGGAGGCGATCCACTCGCTGGCCGACTCCGGCAACCAGGTGCTGCTGCTCGTCGGCGGCAAGCGCGCCGACCGCGAGCCCGACGAGAAGCACCAGTTCGGCTACGGACGCACGCGCTACGTCTACGCGTTCGTCGTGTCGATCGTGCTGTTCTGCCTCGGCGGCCTGTTCAGCATCTACGAGGGCTGGCACAAGATCCACGACCCGGAGCCGCTCTCCGACCCGACGGTGGCCTTCGCGGTGCTCGGGATCGCGATCGTGCTCGAGGGCTTCTCGTTCCGTACCGCGATCCGCGAGGCCAACCGCACGCGCGGTCGTCGGTCGATGTACCGGTTCGTCCGCGACGCGCGCCAGCCCGAGCTGCCCGTCGTCCTGCTCGAGGACTTCGGTGCGCTCATCGGACTGGTGCTCGCCCTGCTCGGCGTCTCGCTCGCGGTGCTCACCGGCGACGCCCGCTGGGACGGCGTAGGTGCGCTGAGCATCGGCTCGCTGCTCCTGGTGATCGCGGTGTTCCTCGCGCTGGAGATGTCGTCGATGCTCGTCGGCGAGAGTGCCGTCCCCGAGCAGACCGCGGCGATCCGCGCGGCCATCGAGTCCGAGCCGCTGGTCGCGAGCATCATCCACCTGCGCACCCTGCACACCGGCCCGGACGAGATCCTGGTCGCCGCCAAGATCGCGGTGGCCCACGACGACACCGCGCAGGCCGTGGCCCGGGCCATCGACGGCGCCGAGGTGCGGGTCCGCGAGGCGGTGCCGCAGGCCCGCTGGGTCTACCTCGAGCCCGACCTCCGCCGCCCCGCCTCCGCTGGCGACCCGGTCCCGGACCCGTCGTAGCTCCACGCCCCCACGGCACCGCCCTGACCGGATCCTGAGCGGACGGTCAGGCCGCGGTTCGCCGGAGCCAGGGGATCGGTGCCACAATGGTCCCGCCCTGCGGTGACGTCACCCGCGTGAGCGCACGGCGGTCCATCGAGGCCTCGAGACGACCGCCGTCCCCCGCCCTCACGGGCGTAGATCGGAGAACACCCGCATGACCGTCCAGGACTTCAAGGTCGCCGACCTCTCGCTGGCCGAGTTCGGCCGCAACGAGATCCGCCTCGCCGAGCACGAGATGCCCGGCCTCATGGCGATGCGCGCGCAGTACGGCGAGAGCAAGCCGCTGCGCGGCGCCCGCATCACCGGGTCGCTGCACATGACCGTGCAGACCGCCGTCCTCATCGAGACGCTGACCGCGCTCGGCGCCGAGGTGCGCTGGGCGTCGTGCAACATCTTCTCGACCCAGGACCACGCCGCCGCCGCGATCGCGGTCGGCCCCGACGGCACCCCCGACGACCCGAAGGGCGTGCCGGTCTACGCGTGGAAGGGCGAGACGCTCGAGGAGTACTGGTGGTGCACCGAGAAGGTGCTCCGCTGGCCCGACGGCGCCGGCCCGAACATGATCCTCGACGACGGCGGCGACGCCACCCTGCTGGTGCACAAGGGCCGCGAGTTCGAGCTCGCCGGCGCGGTGCCCTCCACCGACGCGAACGACTCCGAGGAGTACGCCGTCATCCTCGACGTGCTGCGCCGCTCGCTCGCGGAGTCGACGGACCGCTGGACGACCCTCGCCGCCGGGATCACGGGCGTCACCGAGGAGACCACCACCGGCGTCCACCGCCTCTACGAGATGGCGAAGGCCGGCACGCTGCTCTTCCCGGCGATCAACGTCAACGACTCGGTCACCAAGAGCAAGTTCGACAACAAGTACGGCTGCCGCCACTCGCTCGTCGACGGCATCAACCGCGCGACCGACACCCTCATCGGCGGCAAGGTTGCGGTCGTCTGCGGCTACGGCGACGTCGGCAAGGGCTCGGCGGAGTCGCTGCGCGGCCAGGGCGCGCGCGTCATCGTCACCGAGATCGACCCGATCTGCGCGCTGCAGGCGGCGATGGACGGGTACGAGGTCGCCACGCTCGAGGACGTCATCGAGAAGGCCGACATCGTCATCACCGCCACCGGCTGCTACGACGTCGTCAACGTCGAGCACATGAAGCGGATGAAGCACCAGGCGATCCTGGGCAACATCGGCCACTTCGACAACGAGATCGACATGGCCGGCCTCGCCGCGCTGCCCGGCGTCACCCGCACCACGATCAAGCCGCAGGTCGACGAGTGGCGCTTCCCCGAGGGCAAGACGGTCATCGTCCTGTCAGAGGGCCGCCTGCTCAACCTCGGGAACGCGACCGGCCACCCGTCGTTCGTCATGAGCAACTCCTTCACCAACCAGGTGCTGGCCCAGATCGAGCTCTTCACCAAGACCGACGAGTACCCCGTGGGCGTCTACACGCTGCCCAAGCACCTCGACGAGATGGTCGCCCGGCTGCACCTCGACGCCCTCGGCGTCCGGCTCACCGAGCTGTCCAAGAAGCAGGCCGAGTACCTCGGCGTCGACGTCGAGGGCCCGTACAAGCCCGACCACTACCGGTACTGATGACCGACTCCTACGGCGAGGGGCTCCCCGGGCAGCAGCCCGGGGAGCCCCTTCCCGTGCGCCCCGGCTCCGCGCTGGCCTACGCCGGCGCCCCTGCGACCTACGTCGAGGCCCTCGAGGCCGGCGAGCCGCTCCGGGCCCCGCGGTGGGGTCTCAAGGACGTCGCCTTCGCGATCCTGATCGCGCTGATCGTCCCGACCCTGGTTCTCGGCTTCATGCTCGCGGCGGGCCTGTCCCGGGGCGGGGGAGTCGTGCTGCTGGTGAGCCTGGCCCTGCCCTGGGTCGGGTTCGGGCTCTACCCGTGGCTCGCGACCCGGCTGCAGGGGAACGGCCCGAAGGTCGACCTCGGGTTCACGTTGAGACTTTCCGACCTGGGATGGGGCATCGGGGGCGGCGTCGTGGCCACCGTGCTCGCCGGCGTGGTCGCCTCGCTCACCGAACGCTTCTTCGGCCAGTTCAGCTCGACCGCGGGCGACGCCATCACGCAGGTCGACGCCCCCCGCTGGGTGCTCTACGCCGCCCTCCTGTGCGCCGTGGTGGGCGCTCCGCTGTTCGAGGAGCTCTGCTTCCGCGGCCTGGCGTTCGCGGCGATCGCCAAGTGGGCCGACGCGCACCGCATCCCGGCGGTCCCGTGGGCCACCGTGGGCTCGGCGTTCCTCTTCGGCGCCATCCACCTCGAGCCGGTGCGCTTCCCGCTGCTCTTCGTCATCGGGCTGGTGCTGTCCTACCTGCGCGCGCGCACCGGTCGCGTCGGCGCGAGCGTCGTCGCGCACGCGTTCAACAACCTCATCGCGGTGTCGTCGCTCCTCGGGTGATGTACGACGCGGCAGGGTGATGCTCGCGGTTTGCGCAACACGCTGAAACTCCTTTCCCTGCGCGGGAACTCGCGATCTGCTCACGTCGTCGGCGTGTCTGGGCGAGGTTTCTGTTTCGACGCCCCTCCGTCGTACTCTTGTCGCGCCGCAACCACCGAGGGGACGTCCGCATGGCCACCGCTGCACTCGACACACCTGTGTCGCAGCGGTCTCGGGTCTCCACCTGGACGCACATGCCGGGTCTCGACGGCGTCCGTGCGATCGCCGTCACCGCGGTCCTCGTCTTCCACGCGAACCCCGACTGGCTGCCCGGCGGGTTCCTCGGCGTCGACGTCTTCTTCACCCTGTCGGGCTTCCTCATCACGTCGCTGCTGCTGGCCGAGCTCGACCGCACCGGCGGGCTGCGCTTCGGCCGGTTCTACGTCCGCCGCGCGCGCCGCCTGCTGCCGGCGCTGTTCCTCGTCCTGATCGCGACCTCGCTGCTGGCCATCACGATCGCGCAGGACGCCGCGACGCGGGCGCGCGAGGACGTCGTCGCCTCGATCTTCTACGTCAACAACTGGTGGTACGTCGCCCACGGCACGGACTACTTCGAGGCGACCGGTCGCCCGCCGCTGCTGCAGCACCTCTGGTCGCTGTCGGTGGAGGAGCAGTTCTACCTGCTCTGGCCGCTGCTCATGTACGGCCTGTGGCGCATCGGCAAGGTGCGCGGCGTGCGCTACGGCGCGGCCCTGGGAGCGATCGTCTCGACGGCGCTCATGACCTGGCTCGCGATCCGCGACGGCATGCCCGACGTGTCGAGCACCGCGCGCGTCTACTTCGGCACCGACACCCACGCGATGACGCTGCTCGTCGGCGCGGTGCTCGCGACGGTGTGGCGACCGCAGCGGTTCGCCGAGCGGCTCACCGAGCGCGGTCGCGCGTTCATGACCGTCCTCGGCACGCTGTCGTTCGTCGGCCTCGTGGCGATCTTCTGGTTCGTCGGCTCCGACACCGCGGCGCTCTACCGCGGCGGCTTCCTCGTCGTCGGCCTCGTCGCCGCCGGTGTCATCGCCGCCTCCGCCGTCACCGGGACCGCGTTCGCGACGGTGCTCGGGCACCAGCCGCTGCGCTGGCTCGGCGAGCGGTCGTACGGCATCTACCTGTGGCACTGGCCGATCTTCATGGTGCTGCGCCCGGGGGTCGACCTCGACCTGGACGGCTGGCCGGTGCAGGTCCTGCGCTTCGCGCTGACGTTCGCGCTGGCCGAGCTCTCCTACCGCTTCGTCGAGATGCCCATCCGTCGTGGCGCCCTCGGGCGCGCGTGGGCGGAGTGGCGCGCGTCGGGCCGGCTCGGCCACGTGCTGCGCGCCGGCACCGCGGCGTTCCTGTCGCTCGTCGTGGTCGTCGGCCTGGGCGTGGGGCTGACGCAGGCGAAGGAGCCGACGCTGCAGGACGCCCTCGGCGGCGTCACCGAGGTCGGCGACGACCTCACCCCGTCCCCGACGCCGTCGTCGAGCACGACGACCAGCCCGTCGACGAGCGCGACCAGCTCGCCGAGCACGTCACCCTCCGGCTCGGCCACGAAGGGCTCCAGCACCAGCAGCCCGTCGAGCGCGCCGGTGCAGCCCCCGCCCACCGTGGCGGCCGGGCAGGACGCGTTCGGCCTCTCGACCAGCGCCGTCGGCGACTCGGTGATGCTCGCGGGCTACAAGGCGCTGCAGGCCCAGTTCCCCGACATCAAGGTCGACGCCGCCGTGAGCCGTCAGCCGGGCGCGGTCTACGACCGGATCCGCGCGCGCAAGAAGCTCGGCCAGCTCGGCGACGTCGTGATCATCGGCGCGGGCACCAACGGCCGCATCGAGACCAAGGACCTCTTCGCGCTCCTGAACGAGCTCAAGGACCGGTCGCGGATCGTCCTCATCACGGCGAAGGCCGACCGCAGCTGGATCAAGGGATCGAACGCCTCGATCTGGGCGGCGTACAAGGCCTTCAAGAGCGGCAACGTGCGCGTGGCCGACTGGCAGACCTACTCGGCGGGCCACCGCGAGTGGTTCTACTCCGACGGTATCCACCCCAAGGGCGCCGGCGCTGCGGCCTACGCCGCCCTCATCCGCGACACCCTGCGCAAGTAGCGCTCACCGGCTGCCTCGCGTCGCCTCGGGCACCGTGAGCCCGAGCGGCATCGGCACGTGCTCCGCCCCGCGTCAGAGCGCGAGGACCTCGTAGAGCGCGATCGCGACGTAGACGCAGCCGACGATCCAGAAGAACGGATCGGGAGGCGAGAAGCGGTAGCGGGCCCGTGGGTCTGCTGCGTTCCCCGCCGTGCGTGCGGCGCTCAGGATCAGGGCGATCAGGTCCGACTGCGTGCCGTAGGAGTCTGCGGCGACCTGCACGTTGGCCGCTTCGGCACCCCACGCGGAGAACGTCGCGTAGCCCGTCGCGACGCGGAGATTGCTGCCGGGTGCCACGTCGGTGACGTGTGCCAGCGGGATGGCGACGCGCCGCAGCGGGTTGTAGATCCGCGCGTGGGTCGTGTCGACGACCAGGTGGGACGACCCGTACAGATAGGCGCTCCCGAACATCAGGAGGAGGACCGGTGCCTGCCACCAGTCCTCGGAGGTCGGCCGGTCCGACGGTTGGTCCGGGGCCACCAGCATCCAGACCAGCAGCGCCGCCGTGCCGCCGTAGAACAGCGCGAAGAGCACCCGGAGGACCGGTCGCCGGTAGACGACCGGCGTGGCCGGGTACTCGGCGATCTGACGCGCCGTCCTCGGGCGGAGGCGCGTCATGCGAGCGAGTCGGACGCCGAGGATGCGAGCGGCGCCGCGTCAGGATGCCGGTCGCGCGTCGGGGTGTCGCGGAGCCAGCGCGTCCCGACGTCCCGGTGCACCGTCGATGCCGCGTGCTGCACCGGGTCAGACGCCGTAGGTGCGCAGCGCGGTGAGGATCAGCGCGTTGTACTGCTTGCGGCCCGTCGGGTTCGGGTGCACGCGGTCGGGGCCGAACCAGTTCGGGTGCGACGCCGAGACGGCGGCCCAGTCGACGATCACGACCTGCTGGTGGTGGCGCGCCGCGCACGCCTTGAGCACCTTGTCGTTGGGGGCCATCCACGACCGCGGGCCGATGACGGTCACGAAGAACACGCGGCGAGCAGGGCCGGCCGTCGCCACGACGTTGTCGCAGTGCTTGGGCAGGATCGTGCCGTTGGT
>JBGAJT010000183.1:0-7258 GCA_044224785.1 Candidatus Nanopelagicales bacterium
GGTTCGCCCTGCCCCACATCACGCCTCCGCAGAAGGGGACCCACGCGCCCGCCGGACGGCCGTTGGCCACCGAGGGCGAGGGGCACGCGCACCTCACCGACGCCCACACCCGGGCCGAGGCCGACGACGCCGCGGGCGAGCTCGAGGACTCCTACGCCCGCGAGGCGGCGGAGGAGTACCAGCCGGAGCCCGACAAGGCATGAGCTCCACCGTGTCCCGGCCGCGAGGACCCGGTCGACCGCGCGACGAGCGCGCCGACCGGGCGATCCTCGACGCCGCGCTCGACCTCCTCGCCGAGGTGGGCCCCACGGGCCTCTCGGTCGAGGAGGTCGCGGCGCGCGCCGGCGTGAGCAAGGCGACGATCTACCGCCGCTTCCAGACCAAGGACGACCTCGTCGTCGGCTGCCTCTCCGGCCTCGTGGTGCTCCTGCCCGACGAGGCGCCGCCGGGGACGGTGCACGACCGCCTCGTCGACCTGGTCGAGCGGTGGTGGCAGGCCTACGCCGGATCGCCCAACGGCCAGGTGTTCCACCGGGTCCTGGCGCACGCGAAGTCCAACCCGCGCCTGTTCGAGGCGTTCTACGACGAGGTGATCGAGCCACGTCGCGAGCTGTTCCGCTCGGTGCTGCGCGACGGACAGGCCAGCGGCGACATCCGTCCCGACGCCGACCTCGAGCTCATCATCACGATGATCATCGGAGCGAGCGTCTACACCAACCAGACCCGCTCCGCGGGTCGCGACCCCGCACCCGGCAGCGGCCCGAGCGAGCTCATCGACGCGGCCCTCGCGAGCGTCCTCGTCCGCTGACCGCCGCTGATATGTGTCTGCACGCCGGTCTACCGGCGCGTGGACACATGTCGACGGTCAGTCGGCGGTCTCGCGCCAGCGGTTGGTGATGGGCAGGCGCCGGTCGCGGCCGAAGCCCTTCACCGAGATCTTCGTGCCCGGCGGGTACTGGCGGCGCTTGTACTCCGCGACGTCGGTAAGCCGCAGCACGCGCTCGACGAGGGCGCGGTCGAAGCCCTGCGCGACGAGCTCGGTCGCGCCGCGGTCGTTCTCGACGTAGTCGTCGAGCAGGTCGTCGAGCAGGTCGTAGTCGGGCAGCGAGTCGGTGTCGAGCTGGCCGGGCCGCAGCTCCGCCGAGGGCGGCTTCTCGATGCTGTTGGGCGGGATCGGCGCGGTCTCGCCGCGCGACTCCGCGACCTCGTTGCGCCAGCGCGCGAGGCGCCAGACGTCGGTCTTGGGCACGTCCTTGATCGGCGCGAAGCCGCCGACCGCGTCGCCGTAGATCGTGGAGTAGCCGACCGAGAGCTCGCTCTTGTTGCCCGTCGCGAGGACGAGGTGGCCCTCCTGGTTGGAGATGCCCATGAGGGTCACGCCGCGGACGCGGGCCTGCAGGTTCTCCTCCGCGAGCCCGGTGAGGCCGAGCGAGGTCTGGAAGGCGTCGACCATCGGGGCGATCGGCACCGTGCGGTAGTGCAGGCCGGTGCGCTCGGACATGTCGGCGGCGTCGCCCTTGCTGTGGTCGGAGGAGTAGGCGCTCGGCAGGGAGACGCCGTGCACGTTCTCCGCCCCGAGCGCGTCGACGGCGATCGCGGCGACGACCGCCGAGTCGATGCCGCCGGAGAGGCCGAGGACGACGGAGCGGAACCCGTTCTTGCGGACGTAGTCGCGCAGACCGAGGACGAGCGCGCCCCAGACCTCGCCCTCGTCGGAGCTGCGCGGCTCGACGGTCGAGGGCTGCGCGTCGTAGGGCGCCACGGGGAAGCCGATCGCAGCGCTCGACCGGCTCGTGGTCGGGTCGGCCATCGGGAGGTCGAGGTCGACGACGAGCAGCGCCTCGTCGAACTGCGGGGCGCGCGCGAGCAGCGCGCCGTCGGAGCCGACGACGATCGAGTCGCCGTCGAAGACGAGCTCGTCCTGACCGCCGACCATGTTCACGTAGGCGAGCGCCGCGCCGGCCTCCTGCGCGCGTCGGGCGCACAGGGCGAGGCGCACGTCGTCCTTGTTGCGCTCGTACGGCGACCCGTTGATGACGACGAGGAGCGCGGCACCCGACTCGCGCACCTGCGCGACCGGCCCACCGTCCTGCCAGAGGTCCTCGCAGACCGCGAGCGCGACGTCGACGCCGTGCACGCGCACGACGGTGGTCGACGTGCCGGGGACGAAGTAGCGGTACTCGTCGAAGACGCCGTAGTTGGGCAGGTGGTGCTTGGCGTAGCGCGCGACGACGCGGCCGCCGGAGATCACGGCGGCGGCGTTCTGGGGACCGCCGCGCGGGCGGCCGAGGGTGTCGACACCGTCCTCGAGCCGGTCGAGGTAGCCGACGACCACCGTGGTCGCGCCGAGCCCCTCCGCGTCGAGCCGGACCGCCAGGGCATCGAGCGCCGCACGGCTCGCGGTCTGGAAGGACGGCCGCAGCGCGAGGTCCTCGACCGGGTAGCCGGTGAGCACCATCTCGGGGAAGGCGACGAGGTGCGCGCCCGCGGCGGCGGCCTCGTGCGTCCGCGCGACCACGAGGTCGGAGTTGCCGACGAGGTCGCCGACGCAGGGGTTGATCTGGGCGAGGGCCAGGCGCAGCTGGGGCACGGCGCCACCCTACAAACCGGTTGGGTGGGCCGGGCAGCCAGCAGGGCGGGTCCTAGGACAGGATGTGGCCATGGACAAGCAGACCGAGTTCGTCCTGCGCACGATCGAGGAGCGCGACATCCGGTTCGTCCGGCTGTGGTTCACCGACGTGCTGGGCATGCTCAAGTCGGTGGCGATCGCGCCGGCGGAGCTCGAGGGCGCCTTCGCCGAGGGCATCGGCTTCGACGGCAGCGCGATCGAGGGCTTCGCGCGCGTCTACGAGAGCGACATGCTCGCCAAGCCCGACCCGAGCACCTTCCAGGTGCTCCCGTGGCGCGGCGAGAGCCCCGGCACCGGCCGCATGTTCTGCGACATCCTCATGCCCGACGGCAGCCCGTCGTACGCCGACCCGCGCCACGTGCTCAAGCGCGCGCTCGCGAAGGCGGCCGACCTCGGCTTCACCTTCTACACCCACCCCGAGATCGAGTTCTTCCTGCTGCAGCAGGGCTTCGGCAAGGGCGAGGTGCCGACCCCCATCGACGAGGTCGGCTACTTCGACCACAGCCCGCACGGTCAGGGCTACGACTTCCGCCGCCAGGCGATCACGATGCTCGAGGCGATGGGCATCTCGGTGGAGTTCAGCCACCACGAGGGCGCGCCGGGCCAGCAGGAGATCGACCTGCGCTACGCCGACGCGCTCACGACCGCCGACAACATCATGACCTTCCGGCTGGTGATGAAGGAGGTGGCGCTCGAGCAGGGCGTCTACGCGACCTTCATGCCCAAGCCGTTCGCCGACCACCCCGGTTCCGGCATGCACACCCACGTGTCGCTCTTCGAGGGCGACCGCAACGCCTTCCACGAGCCCGGAGCGGAGTACCAGCTGTCGAAGGTGGGCCGCTCGTTCATCGCCGGCCTGCTCAAGCACGCGCCGGAGATCACCGCGGTCACGAACCAGTGGGTCAACAGCTACAAGCGCCTGTCGGGCGGCGGCGAGGCTCCGGCGTACGTGTGCTGGGGCCACAACAACCGCTCGGCCCTCGTGCGCGTGCCGATGTACAAGCCGTCGAAGGGCAACGCGACGCGCGTCGAGTTCCGCTCGATCGACAGCGCGTGCAACCCCTACCTCGCCTTCGCCGTGATGCTCGCGGCAGGCCTCAAGGGCATCGAGCAGGGCTACGAGCTGCCGCCGGGCGCCGAGGACGACGTGTGGGCGCTGACCGAGGCCGAGCGCCGCGCGCTGGGCATCGACCCGCTTCCGACGTCGCTCGGCCAGGCGGTCCACGTGATGGAGCGCAGCGAGCTGGTCGCGGAGACCCTCGGCGAGCACGTGTTCGACCACTTCCTGCGCAACAAGCGTGCCGAGTGGGCCGAGTACCGCCGCCAGGTGACGCCGTTCGAGCTCGCCCGCTACCTCCCGGTCCTGTGAGCGGGGGAGCGACCGTGGTCGAGCCGTTGCGCCTGCTCGTCGTCCAGAACGACCCGACCGGTCCGGTCGCCCTGCTCGGCGAGTGGTGGCGCGAGGTCGGCGTCGAGTCGACCGTCATCCGTGCCGACCAGGGCGAGCCGGTGCCCACCGAGATGCCCGACGGCTACGACGGCCTCGTGCTGCTCGGCGGCGCGATGGCGGCGTGGGAGGACGACGTCGCGCCGTGGCTCCCCGCGGAGCGCGATCTCATCCGAGGGTCGATCGGCGACGGCGTCCCGACCATCGGCGTCTGCCTCGGCGGCCAGCTGATCACGCTGGCGTGCGGCGGCGAGGTGGTCCGTGCCGAGACCGCCGAGATCGGGCTCGTCGAGATCGAGCGCACGCCCGAGGCCGACGACGACCCGCTGCTCTCGACCGTGCCGTCCGGCACGCCGGTCGGGCAGTACCACATCGACACGATGGCGACCCTGCCCGAGGGCGCGGTGCTCCTCGCGTCGTCGGCCGACTGCGCGCACCAGGCCTACCGCCTCGGCGACCGCGCGTGGGCGGTGCAGTTCCACCCCGAGATCGACGCCGCGATCATGCAGGACTGGGTCGACGACGACCGCGAGCTCGTGCACGAGCGCGGCTTCGACTGCGACGCGCTGCTCGACGACTTCCGTGCTCGGGAGAGCCAGGTGGTCGCCGCGTGGCGACCGTTCGCCCACGCCTTCGCCGACGTCGTGCGCGAGTCCGCGGGGCGCTGAGGCGTCATGAACGTCGAGGGCGATGCGCGCACGGGGAGCCTGCAGGGACGGCTGGCCCGGCTCGGCCTCTCGGACGCCGCGCGCGGCGTGCGCATGCTCAGCGAGCCCGGCCTCGTCGGGCTCGGCTCGGCCGCCGTCGACGACCTCGCGAAGGCGCCGGACCCCGACGGCGTCCTGACCACGCTCTCGCGCCTGGCCGACGGCGGCACCGCCGAGGCGGCCGCGTTCGTCGCGGCGCTCGACGTCGACGTCGACCTCCGGGCGCGCGCCTACGCCGTCCTCGGTGCGTCCGTCGCGCTGGGCGACCATCTCGTGCGCCACCCGGAGGACTGGGTCGTGCTGCACGGCGTCGAGGACCCCGACGGCGGCACCCGTCCGCGCGACCTGCAGGGCTACGACGCCATGCGCGCCGAGCTCCTCCGCGCGGTCGGCGCCGACCCCGCCGACGCCGACCCCGTCGCGGCCGACGCGTCGACGGAGACGCTGTCGGCGATGCGGGCGGCGTACCGCCGGGTGCTGCTCGGCGTGGCCGCGGCCGACCTCGGCGACGGCGCCGCGTTCGTCGACGTCTCCGCCGCGCTCTCCGACCTCGCCGACGCGACCCTCGCGACCGCCCTGGCCGTAGCGCGCGCCGCGCATCCCGACGACGCCGCGACGAGCCGGCTCGCCATCATCGCGATGGGCAAGTGCGGCGGGCACGAGCTCAACTACATCTCCGACGTCGACGTGCTCTTCGTGGCCGAGCCGGTCGAGGGCGTCGACGAGACCGACGCGCTCGCAGGCGCGACGAGGCTCGCGCAGGCGCTGATGCACGCGTGCGTCGCGTCGACCCCGGAGGGAGCGATCTGGGAGGTCGACCCCAACCTGCGTCCCGAGGGCCACAACGGCGCGCTGGTCCGCACGCTCGCGTCGTACGAGGGCTACTACCGCCGCTGGGCCTCGACGTGGGAGTTCCAGGCGCTGCTCAAGGCACGTCTCGCGACCGGCGACGACGACCTCGGCAGCCGCTTCGTCGAGCTGGTCACGCCGCTGGTGTGGGGTGCGGCGGACCGGCCCAACTTCGTCGAGGACGTGCAGGCGATGCGCCGGCGGGTGGAGGAGAACGTCCCCGCCAAGGACGCCGACCGGCAGCTCAAGCTCGGTCCGGGCGGCCTGCGCGACGTCGAGTTCTCGGTGCAGCTCCTGCAGCTCGTGCACGGTCGCAGCGACGTCATGCTGCACAGCCCGACCACGCTGCCCGCGCTCGAGTCGCTGGCCACGTGGGGCTACGTCGGGCGCGAGGACGCCGCCGCGCTGGCCGCGTCGTACGCGTTCCTGCGCACGCTGGAGCACCGCATCCAGGTGCACCGGATGCGGCGCACCCACGTCGTCCCGGACTCGGTCGACGACCTGCGCCGCCTCGGGCGCTCGATGGGCTTCCGCACCGACCCCGCGGCCGAGCTCTCCGAGGCGCTCAAGCGCCACCGCCGCGAGGTGCGCCGGCTGCACGAGAAGCTCTTCTACCGCCCGCTGCTCAACGCTGTCGCGCGGCTCGACGCCGGCGAGGCGCGGCTGACGCCCGAGGCCGCGCGGCAGCGCCTCGAGGCCCTGGGCTACGCCGACCCCGCGGGCGCGCTGCGCCACCTCGAGGCCCTCACGTCCGGCGTCACGCGCCGCGCCGCGATCCAGCGCACGCTGCTGCCGGTGATGCTCGGGTGGTTCGCCACCGCGCCCGACCCCGACGCGGGTCTTCTCAACTTCCGGCGGATGAGCGACGCGCTCGGGTCGACGCACTGGTACCTGCGGCTGCTGCGCGACGAGTCGCTCGCGGCGCAACGGCTCGCGACGATGCTCGCGTCGAGCCGCTACGCCAGCGGGCTGCTGCTGCGCGCGCCCGAGGCCGTGCAGATGCTCGCCGACGACGACGAGCTCGAGCCGCGCGGGCGCGAGGCGCTGGTGGTCGAGGCGCTGTCCGCCGCGCGCCGGCACGACGACCCCGAGGTCGCCGTGGCTGCGGTGCGCGCGCTGCGGCGTCGCGAGCTGTTCCGTACTGCTGCAGCCGAACTGTTCGGCGTCGCGGAGGTCGACGACGCCGGGGTGGCGCTGTCCGACATCGCCGCGGCGGCGATCACCGGTGCGCTGGAGATCTCGACGCGTGCGGTCGAGGCGCGGCGCGGCAGCCCGTTGCCGACCCGGATGCTCGTCGTCGCGATGGGCCGCTTCGGCGGCGGCGAGCTCGGGTTCGCGAGCGACGCCGACGTGATGTTCGTGCACGACCCGCTGCCCGGCGCCGACGACCGCGACGCGCACCAGGCCGCGCTGTCGGTCGCGGAGGAGCTGCGCCGGCTGCTCATGATCCCGAGCCCCGACCCGGCGCTGGAGGTCGATGCCGACCTGCGGCCCGAGGGGCGCAACGGCCCGCTGGTGCGCACGCTCGCGTCGTACGCGGCCTACTACCAGCGGTGGTCCAGCGCGTGGGAGGCCCAGGCCCTGCTGCGCGCCGAGCCGGTGGCGGGCGACGCGGAGGTCGGGCGG
>JBGAJT010000184.1:0-7253 GCA_044224785.1 Candidatus Nanopelagicales bacterium
CAGCGTCGGCTGCACGGCGCGATCGCGCGGGGGCTCGAGGAGATGGGCGCGTCCGCGGCGGCGCTGCTCGAGCGGTTCGAGTCCGCCGGCGATCTCAAGCGCGCGGCGCACTACGTTGTCGCCGCCGCGAAGGCCGCGCTCGACGCATTCGCGTTCGGCCGCGCCGCCGAGCTGTACCAGCGCGCGCTCGCGGCCACGCCGCAGCCCGAGCGTCGCGGCCCGCTGCTCGTCGCGCTCGCGGCGCAGAAGATCCTGGGCGGCGTCGACCTCGGGCGCTTCTACCCCGAGCACGACGACTGCCTGCTCGTCGCGGTGACCGAGCGCCACACGCGCGCCGACCTCGACCGGTTCGTGGCGGCGCTCGTCGACGACGGTCCCGGGGGCGCTGACGCCGAAGGCACCGGCCTTGTCGGCGTGCGCGACCGGGTGGCGGCGCTCGGCGGCTCGATGCGTATCGACAGCCCACCTGGCAGTGGTACGTCGATGCTCATCGATCTCCCGTCGCTGCTGTGTGGTCAGCCACAGTCGGCACTGCGGGGCAGCGCGGATCCGCCTGCCGATCCGCGCTCCTACGTTCGTGACAGCCGATCCTCAGGAGGCTCGTCATGAACCGCACCACCGCACTTCTCGCCCTGGCCGCCACCGGCCTGACCCTCACCGCCTGCGGCACAGCGGCGGGCGGTGTCACGCCCAACGGTGCATCCGACACACCGGTCAACCTCGTGTCGGTGAGCTACAACGTGTCCGGGCGATCCGGCGGCGACCAGCTCGTGCAGCTCACGAAGGAGGCGACCTCGCTGTCGAACGGGTCGCTCACCCTGGTCGCTGGTCCCGAGCCCGACAGCGGCGCGCCCGACACCTCTGCCGACGTGATCACGGCGGTGGCCGAGAACAAGGTGCAGCTCGGCATCGTCTCGGCGCGCACCTTCGACACGCTCGGAGTCACCTCGTTCCAGGCCCTCCAGGCGCCCTACCTCGTGACCAGCAACGAGCTCGCGGACAAGATCCTCGCCGACCCGCTCGCAGACAAGATGCTGGCCGGCACCGACAAGCTCGGAGTCGTGGGCATCGGGCTCGCGTTCGACTTCCTCGCCTACCCCGGCGGCTACGGCACGCCGGTGCTACAACCGGCCGACTATCGCGGCGGGAAGTTCCAGGTGCGTCCGAGCAAGGCGAACGACCTGCTGACCGCAGCACTGGGTGCCTCGTCCGACCCGCGCAACGGCCAGGCGCTCGAGGCGGCGGTCGGGGCGGGCGACGTGCGGGGCGGCTGGGGCTACTTCGACGCGCCGAGCCAGCCGGTACCGGGCGAGATCTTCACCGCGAACGAGCCGGCCTTCGCCCGGGCGAACGTGATCATCGTGAACCAGAAGGTGTTCGACGGTCTGTCGCCGACCCAGCAGGCGCAGCTGCGGCAGGCCGCAGCGCGCACCCGCGACTGGATGGCCGGTCGCCACACCGACCCGGCGGCGACCGCCGCCGCCTACTGCGCGACCAACGGCGGGTCGATCGCCGTGTCGAGCGCCGCCGATCTCGACGCCATGCGCACGGCTACCGCACCCGTGGTCGCGCAGCTCGAGCGCGACGCGCTCACCGCCGAGGTGATCGCCCGCATCCGCGAGCTCAAGACCGGCGTCACCGCGGCGGCTACCCCCGTCGCCTGCACCGCCGGCGCCGCGGCGACGGCACCGGTGCCGGTCCTGGCAGCGAAGGGCGACCAGAAGGCCATCGACGGCGTATGGCGGTTGAACGTGGATGCCGACAGCCTCCTCGCCGCCGGCGTCGCCCAGGTCGATGCGGCGAACAATGCCGGTATCTGGACCTGGACGTTCAAGAACGGCACGTTCCGCTACGTCGAGCCACGGGGACGTTCGTGCGACGGGAACTACACCCTCAACGGCGACCGGCTCCTCTCCGTCGTGACGCTGCCGCTGGGCTGCGACAACGTGTGGCCGATGACGTTCTCGCGTGACGGCGACCGGCTCACGCTCGCGCTCACCCCGGGTATCCCGCCGGGCCTTCCCGTGGAGGGGGATCCCACCCGCTACGAGCCCGATCCGGGCTCGGCGTCGTTCTTCGCGGCGTTCTTCCACGACGCCCTGGTGCGGGTGGGGGACGCACCCTGACATGGACGCCCTCGCGCTCGTGACCGCAGCCGCCCTCCTGGTCGTGGGGGCGGCCGCGGTCGCGGTGCGTGCTGTGCGCCTCGGCGCGACGGCGGTCGCTGTCGGCGTGTGCCTGCCCGTGCTCGTGCAGGGGATCGAACCTGGGTCGCCTCTGATCATGGCGCCGTTGGCTGCTGCCGTGGTCCCCCTGCTCGGGCCCGTCGTGGCCTGGGGCGTGCTCGAGGGGCAGCACGACACGGCCGTCCGTATCGCAGTCCTCGCCGGGATCGTCGCCGGGCCGGTCCGCACGGTGCTCTACGACGCCTACTTCGATCCCGAGTGCGTGATCGAATGCCCGACGAACCCCCTGGCCCTCGCGCACGGATCCGGGTCCCTGCACGACGCGCTCCGACTCGTGGCACTGGCTGCCGCTGCGGCACTCTCGGCGTACGCCGTCGCACAGCTCGCCGCCCGACGACCGCACCGGCTCGCCGCGGTCGCGGTGGCGTCGGCGTGCTGGGTGCTCGCGCTGCGGCCCGCGGACCCCCTGCCGCCGGCGACCGCCATCGCCGTCACGGCGCTCGTGGTCGCGAGCGCCCTCGTGTCGCGCGCCTTCCAGGTGCGCGCACGGATGACCGAGCTGGCGCGCGCGTTCGAGCAGGCCGCCGACATCGAGGCGACGCTCGCCGCCGCGATCCGCGATCCCGAGCTCACCGTGACCTACGTGCTCGACGGCGGGCTCGAGGTGCGACCGGACGGGAGCCCACCGCGACCGGAGCCCGGCACGACCGCGACCGACCTCGTCGGCATCGACGGCGTCGTGGCGCGGGTGCATCACTCGAGCTCCGCTGTCGACACCGCGCGCCTGGCCGACGCGGTGCGCGGACCGGGTCGCCTGGCTCTCGAGAACGGCCGGCTCGCCGCGCAGGTGCGCCTCAAGGCCGTCGAGCTCGAGGGCTCGCGGCGGCGTCTCGTCGAGCACGCCGACACGGAGCGCCGTCGACTGGAGCGCGACCTGCACGACAGCGCACAGCAGCACGTGCTCGCGCTCGGGCTGGCCCTCGGGGGAGCGCTGTCCGATCTGGAGGACGACGCCGACCGTGCCGTTGTCGAGGGTTGCCTCGCCTCGACCCGACAGGTGCTCGACGAGCTGCGCGAGCTCTCGCACGGCTTCTTCCCCGCCGCGTTGGAGCAGTCGGGCCTGCGGGACGCGCTCGACGGAGTGATCGACCGCGCTCGCGTCTCCGTCACGCTCGTCGCGGTGCCCGCCGAACGGCTCTCGCCCGAGGTGGAGCGCGCGATCTACCTGCTGGTAGCGCGCGCCGCGCTGACCGCACGTAGACCCGTCACCGTCGGCGTACGCCGCCACGGCGCCGACGTGGTGACCGTGATCAGCGGCGCCGGCGCGCCGGACGAAGTGCTCCGCGACGTGTTCGCCGTGCTGGGCGGGAGCATCGTCGCCGAGGACGCGGGCGATGCAGGGGCCATCACGGCCACGTTGCCGGTCCAGCAGAGCGGGAGTGCGAGATGAGGGTCGTGGTCGCCGAGGACCAGCTGCTCACGCGCGAAGGCATCGTCCACGTGCTCACCTCCGCGGGAGTCGAGGTGGTGGGGGAGTCCGTGGACGCCGAGGGCCTCATCGCCCTCGTGGCGACCCTGCACGCCGACGCTGCGGTGGTCGACATCCGCATGCCACCCACGCACACCGACGAGGGACTGGTCGCCGCCGCCCGCATCCGACGGGAGTTCCCAGGAACCGCGGTCCTCATCGTGTCGCAGCACCTCGAGCCCGGGTTCGTGCTGCGTCTGCTCGAGGAGGGCGGCTCGGGCGTCGGCTACCTGCTCAAGGACCGCATCCTCGACCGCGCCGCCCTGCTCGACTCCCTTCGCAGGGTCGTGGCCGGGGAATGCGTCGTCGACCCGTCGATCGTCGCGCGGCTGTTGTCGCGGGAGCGACGGGAGGATCCGCTCTCCGAGCTCACCGACCGGGAGCGGGCCGTGCTCGCGGAGGTCGCGGAGGGACTGACCAACGTGGAGATCGGCCGTCGCCTGTTCATCGCCGAGCGCACCGTCGAAGTCCACATCAAACAGATCTTCGGCAAGCTCGGGCTGGAGGCCGACCCGTCGACGAACCGCCGCGTCATGGCCGTGATCACCTACCTGCGCGCGACGGTCTGACACCGAGCTCGCGCGGCCATCACCGGGAGGTCTTCCACGCTGACCGAGATGGTTGCGACGGAGCTCGCTGTCAGCCGGCGGCGGTGAGGAAGGCGTCGATCAAGGGGGCGGATCGGCTCCCCCGCCGCTGCGCCCACGTGGGGCTGGAACATGCTCGTCACGTAGAACGGATGACCCGGGACCTCGAGCGCCTCGGCCCCGGCGTCGGGCGCCGTCGCGCCCACCACGACCCCGGCGGCCACGAGCGCGTCGATCGCCGCGGGCGATGCGGCGTAGCTGCAGAAGTGCATGCCCAGGAAGGGTTCCGGGCACCAGCCGGCGAAGCGCGTGCCGGGCACCGGCGTCACCAGGCGCTCCTCGCCCTGCAGCGCGCAGGCGAGCGGGACCACGACGTTGTCGTCGGCCGCGCCGTCGGACTCGGCGTGGGTGGCCGGCTGACCGAGCAGCCCGCGGGTGAGCTCGAGGACGGCGTACTGCATGCCGCCGCACGTGCCGAGGAACGGCTGCCCGGCGGTGCGGATCCGGGTGAGCTCGGCCAGGACGGCGTCGTCGTCGGCGTAGGGGCTGCCGGGCACGAGCCACACGCCGTCGAACGCGGAGAGGTCCGTGCCCGACCCGGTCGCGACCCAGACCGCCTCGACCTCGCGCTCGTCGGCCAGGCGCGGGATGAGGGCGTCGAGCTCCTGGTGGCTGAGGTGGGTGCTGCGATCGCCCAGCAGCGCGAGGCGCGTCATGACCCGGTACGCCGCGAGGCGAAGAAGTCCGACAGGAGCGCCGCGCACTCGTCGGCGAGGACGCCGGCCACCACCTCGGGCCGGTGGTTGAGGCGGCCGTCGCGCAGCACGTCCCAGAGCGACCCGGCCGCGCCGTACTCCTCGTTCCACGCGCCGAACACGACGCGGTCCACGCGCGAGAGCCAGGCCGCGCCCGCGCACATCGGGCAGGGCTCGAGGGTGACGGCGAGGGTCGCGCCGTCCAGCCGCCAGGTCCCCAACCGCGCGGCCGCCTCGCGGATCGCGACGACCTCGGCGTGAGCGGTCGGGTCGTGGGTGGCCTCGCGCTCGTTGCGGCCGGTGCCGATCACGGTGCCCGACGCGTCGACGACGACAGCACCGATCGGGACCTCGCCGGCGTCAGCGGCCGACCGCGCCTCGTCGAGCGCCCGGCGTACCGCCTCGACGTCCTCCGCCCGCACCTGCACGCCCGCATCATCGCAGCCGTGGCGCCCCCGGCGCCGGTACGAAGGAAGGCGCCGTTCCTACGCCGAGATGGCGCTGTAGACGAGCAGGGCGATCCCGACCACGAGCAGCGCGACGCCGATAGCGACCCCGGTCCGACGCGGGATGCCCAGGTTCGGACCTCGGGTGAGCGAGACGACGAGGGCGATGATCCCGGTGACCGTGAGGACGATGCCGGGGACGTTCGGGCCCATCAGGTGTCGAGGGACTCGAGCAGGGTGTCGAACTGGTCGCCGAAGCCGAGGCGGCTGGCGATGCCGGCGAGCTGCTCGTCGGGGTAGAGCTCGGGGTCGTCCAGCAGCAGCTCGAGCTCCTCGACGCCGAGGCCGAGGTCCTCGACGATGCGCAGGTCGCCGCCGGGCTCGGGGTCGTCGGAGTCGTCGTCGTCGGGCATCGGGGTGCCGAGGCGCTCGAGCGCGGCCAGGCCGATCGGCCACTCCTCCGCGGCGTACACGTCGGACACGAGCACCCGCACGTCCTCGCCGAGCACGCGCACGAGGACGAAGAACTCCTCCTCGACCGACACCATCCCGAGCACGCCGCCCTCGCCGGGCTGCGCGCGGCAGGCGCTCACGAGGGTGTCGAGCTGGCCGCCGATGCGCGCGGGCAGCGACTCGAGGCGCCAAAGGCCCTCCTCGCGCCACGCGGCGAACGCGAAGTCGACGTCGACATCGCTGTCGGACATCTCGACCTCCTCGTCGCCGATGACGCGCCGTGGGCGCTCCGCCTCAGCGTGTCAGAACCGGCGCAGGGTCGCGCACCGTTCCCGGACTCTCCCCGGCGCGCGGACGTGAGCCTGGACACGAACGCGCTCCCGCGCGCTGCGGCGTACGGCGACCGCCGGACGGGAGGGGGTGCCGCTCGGGTCGTGCGGAGGGGTCGCGACGCCCTACCCTGCGGCCATGTCTGAGAGCCTGCGCATCCACGTCGCCGACCACCCGCTCGTCGCCCACAAGCTGACGACGCTGCGCGACTCCCGCACCGACTCCCCCACCTTCCGCCGGCTCGCGGACGAGCTCGTCACGCTGCTGGCCTACGAGGCCACCCGCGACATCCGCGTCGAGCGCGTCGCCGTCACCACCCCGGTCGCCCCGGCGATGGGCGTGAAGCTCGCGATCCCGCGGCCGCTCGTGGTGCCGATCCTGCGTGCCGGCCTCGGCATGCTCGACGGCATGATGCGCCTGCTCCCGACCGCGGAGGTCGGCTTCCTCGGCATGATCCGCGACGAGGAGACGCTCATCGTCTCGACCTACGCCGACCGCGTGCCGCACGACCTGTCCGGCCGCCAGGTCTACGTCCTCGACCCGATGCTCGCGACCGGTGGCACCCTGGTCGACGCGATCGACCTGCTGCTCGCGCGCGGCGCCACCGACGTCACCGCGATCTGCCTGCTGGCCGCGCCCGAGGGCCTGCAGCGGCTGCGCGACGCCTACGACGACCGCGACGTCTCCGTGCAGGTCGTCACGGCCGGCTGCGACGAGCGGCTCAACGAGAAGGGCTACATCGTCCCCGGCCTCGGCGACGCCGGCGACCGCCTCTACGGCGTCGTGGGCTGAGAGCCCGAGCCCGACCGCGGGCGGCGGGTCGCGCGGAGCACGAGCACGCAGCAGACGAACGCCACCAGCGTGAGCGGTGCGAACGTCGCGCGCTCGACCGCGCTCGGCGTGGCGAGGTTGAGCAGCACACCGAGGCCGGTGTAGACCGTCGTGGCCCACGCGAGGAACGTGACGAC
>JBGAJT010000185.1:0-7225 GCA_044224785.1 Candidatus Nanopelagicales bacterium
GCAGCCACCACGGCCAGGGCGATCCAGCCGGCGAACACGACAGCGCCGACGCCGTAGCCCAGCAGCCCGGTCACGTCGACCTGGCTGGTGATCGACATGCCCGCGTTGGACGGCAGGTACTTGAGCACCGCGCCCCAGCTCTCGGGCAGCAGCGCCATCATCAGCGCCGGCACGAACACGATCCCGCCGACGAGGACGCCGATCCCGGTGCCGACGCTGCGCAGCAGCACCCCGAGCGCGACGCCGATGACGCCGATGCCGACGAGGTAGGCCACCCAGCCGAGGAGAGCGCGCAGGACGCCGGGGTCGCCGATCGCGAGCGTGTGGATGCCGGCTCCGGAGAGCAGGGCAGCGCCGCCGAAGTAGGCGGCGAGGACCGCGACGAGGACGGCGGGGAGCACGATCGCGACGAACACCACGACCTTGCTCACGAGCACCGGCCAGCGCTTCGGCACCGCGGCGAGCGTGGTGCGGATCAGTCCGGACCCGAACTCGCGGGCGCCGACGAGCACGCCGAGCACCGACACGATGATGACGCCGAACTGCGCGCCCGCCATCGTGATGCCGACGGTGTCCAGCGCCGCGATGTCGCGCGGGCCGCCCTGGCCGGCCTCGGGCGAGTGCCCGGTCATGTACGCCGCGAGCAGGCCGAAGCCGACGATCGCCGCCATGAGCAGGCCGGTGCTGATCCAGGTCGAGCGCAGCGAGCGCTGCTTGATCCACTCGGAGCGGATCACGCGCGGCACCGACGTGCGCAGGGCGGGGGCCGCCTCGCGCGTCGAGGGCTCGGTGCGGGGTGCGGTCAGGGTGCTCATCAGGCGGCCTTCCTCGTGGTGGGGACGGTGGTGGCGTCGCCGCCGCGGAACTCGACCTCGTCGCGCGTGAGCTCGAGGTAGGCCTCCTCGAGGGAGGCGCGCACCGGGGCGAGCTGGTGCAGGGTGACCGCCTCGGCAGCGGCGAGGTCGCCGATGGCCGCGGCGTCGAGGCCGGCGACGTCGAGCGTGTGGTGCTCGGTCGACGTCACGACGGCGCCCCGGGCGGCGAGGACGTCGCGCAGCCGCGCAGCGTGCGGCGACACGACGCGCACGTGGTCGGCCGACGCGCCTGCCAGGAACTCGGCCATGGTCGTGTCCGCGAGGATGCGGCCGCGTCCGATCACCACGAGGTGGTCGGCGGTCAGCTCGAGCTCGCTCATGAGGTGCGAGCTGAGGAACACGGTGCGGCCCTCGGCCGCGAGCTGGCGCAGCAGCTGGCGGATCCAGATGATGCCGTCGGGGTCGAGACCGTTCACCGGCTCGTCGAGCATGACGACAGCAGGATCGGCGACGAGAGCTGCGGCGATGCCGAGCCGCTGGCCCATGCCGAGCGAGAACCCGCCCGCACGCTGCTTGGCGACCTCGGCGAGACCGACGAGCTCGAGCAGCTCGTCGACGCGTCGCGCGCCGACGCCGACGGTGGCGGCGAGGGCCAGCAGGTGCGACCGCGCGGAGCGGCCCTTGTCGACGCCCTTCGCGTCGAGCAGGGCACCGATCTCGGCGAGCGGTGCCCGCGATACGGCGTAGTCGCGGCCGTTGACGAGCGCGCGTCCGGCGGTCGGACGGTCCAGGCCGAGGATGACGCGCATCGTCGTGGACTTGCCGGCGCCGTTGGGGCCGAGGAAGCCCGTGACGATCCCGGGCTGCACGGTGAAGGTGATGTCGTCGACGGCCGCGTGGTCGCCGAACTTCTTGGTGAGCTCCTGCACTTCCAACATGTCTGCTCCTGTGGGGTTGTTGTCTGCCACCACAGTCGCGGAGCGCCGTGCGAGTCGTCGTCGTCCGTGCACAGGCACCTGCGCGTACGACGTCCGCAGTACGCCGAGGAGTCGTTCAGTCGGTCAGTCGGTCGGTCGGTCAGTCGCCGACGCGCACGAGCCCGGTCTGGTACGCGATCACGACGAGCTGCGCGCGGTCGCGGGCGCCGAGCTTGGTCATCGCGCGGTTCACGTGGGTCTTCGCCGTCAGCGGCGACAGGACGAGCGCCGCGGCGATGTCGTCGTTGGACATGCCGCGTGCGACGAGCGCCACGACCTCGCGCTCGCGCTCGGTGAGGACGTCGAGCGAGGCGTCGACGACGTCGCCGTCGACGGGCTGCGCGAGGAGCCGCTCGATGAGCCCCTTGGTGGCCCGCGGCGACAGCAGCGCCTCGCCGCGGGCGACGACGCGTATCGCGTCGAGCAGCTCGACCGGCTCGACCCCCTTGCCCAGGAAACCGCTGGCGCCCGCACGCAGCGCGGCGAGCACGTGGTCGTCGGCCTCGAAGGTGGTGAGCACCAGCACCTTCACGTCGGCGAGCTCGGGGTCGGCGGTGATGAGCGAGGTCGCCGAGATGCCGTCGGTGCCGGGCATCCGCACGTCCATGAGCACGACGTCGGGCTTCAGCGCCCGCGCCTGCTCGAGGGCCTGCTCGCCGTCGGCAGCCTCGCCCACGACCTCCATGTCGTCGGCGCTGCCGACGAGCGCGGCGAACCCGCCTCGGATCAGCGCCTGGTCGTCGGCCAGCAGCACCCGGATCGTCACGACGTCACCTCCGCCGCCGGCGCGACCTGCGGCGCCGGGAGCTTGGCGTGCACGACGAAGCGGCCGTCGGACTCCCCCACCACGAGGCTGCCACCCACTGCCGCCACCCTCTCGCGCATCCCGACGAGCCCGAGACCCGTTCCCGCCGTGGGGATCGCGCCGTTGACCCGGTTCGCGATGTCGAGCACCACGACGTCGTCACGGTAGTCGACGACCACCTCGGCACCACCGCGGCCGTGCTTGCCGACGTTGGTGAGCGACTCCTGCACGACGCGGTACGCCGCGAGGTCCGTCACCGGCGCGAGCGGTCGGACCGCTCCGGTGACCCGCCACGTCACCGGTACGCCGGCCCGGCGTACCGACTCGACGAGCGCATCCGCCTGCGCGAGACCGGGTGCCGGCTGCACCGCCGACGACTCGTCGGGCGCGCGCAGCAGCCCGAGCACCGTGGTCATCTCCGAGAGCGCGACCTGGCTCGCCTCGCGCACGTGCCCGATCGCCTCGCCCGCCTTCGCCGGGTCGGTGGCGAGCAGGTGCTGCGCGACGCCCGACTGCACGTTGATCACGGCGATGTGGTGGGCGAGCACGTCGTGCAGCTCGCGCGCGATGCGCAGCCGCTCCTCGGTGACCTGCCGGCGTGCCTCCTCCTCGCGCGACTGCTCGGCGCGCAGCGCCCGCTCCTCGGCGTCGAGGATCACCTGGCGCCGGGCCCGGCGCGCGATGCCGATCGCGCACGCCGCGGCGATCACAGCTGCGAAGACGTAGGTCACCTGCTGCTCGACGTCGTCGGCCGCCACGATCCACAGCGCACCGCAGACGAGGACGCCGACAGCCGACGAGAGCGCCACGGCCGTGCGCCACGCGCGCAGCATCGACACCGTGTAGACGGCGACGAACAGCGCGCCGAACGTCTGCGAGTTGCTGTGGTCGACCGCGATCCCGACGAGCGAGAGCACGAGCTCCGCGGCGAGCACCTCCGTCGGCCGCAGCCGCCGCGCCACGAGCACCAGGCACGCGAGCACGAGCAGCACGTACGACGCGGTGGTCGGCGCGAAGGCGATCTGGTGGTCGTCAGGTCCGCGGGAGCCGTCGTTGCCGGGGCCGAGCGTGAGCAGGCCGCCGACGAGCAGCACGAGGGCGAGGCAGGAGTCGAAGAACAGCGGGTGCGCCTTCGTCCACGCGCGCCAGCGCCGCCACCTGCTCACGCCGTCACCGTAGCCGTGCGTATCGCGCCAGGGCATCGCCCCGACGTCGTACCCGGGACGTACCGCATCCGCAGTACGCAGAAGAGCGCGTGATCTTGGTCAGTTGCGACCTACTGACCCCGGGAAGCGAGCAACTGACCAAGATCACGCCCAGGAGGACCGGGTCAGGACTTGGCGGCGGCCTTCTTGGCGGGCTTCTTGGCCGCCTTCTTCGCCGGGGCCTTCTTGGCGGGCGCCTTCTTCGCGGTCTTCTTCGGGGCGGGGCCCGCGGCGCGCTTCTCCGCGAGGAGGTCGGCGGCGCGCTCGACCGAGAGGGTCGAGGGGTCGTCGGCGCGGCGCAGGCTCGCGTTGGTCTCGCCGTCGGTCACGTACGGACCGAAGCGACCCTCCTTGAGCTGGATCTCCTTGTTGGTCGTGGGGTCGACGCCCACGATCACGCCGGGCTTCGGAGCGGCCTGGCCGCGGCGCTGCTTGGGCTGCGCGAGCAGCGCGAGGGCCTCCTCGAGCGTCACCGTGAAGATCGACTCCTCGCTGGGCAGCGAGCGGGAGTCCTTCTCCTTGGTGATGTACGGGCCGTACCGGCCGTTCTGCGCGGTGATCGGTACGCCGTCGGCCGGGTCCTCGCCCACCGTGCGCGGCAGCGTGAGCAGCTTGAGCGCGGTGTCGAGGTCGACGGTGTCGACGGCCATGTCGGCGAACAGCGACGCGGTGCGCGGCTTCGCCGACTTGGGCGCGTCCTCGGGCAGCAGCTCGGTGACGTAGGGGCCGTAGCGGCCGGTCTTCGCGACGATCTCGAGACCGGTCTCGGGGTTCGTGCCAAGCGGGTGGTCGCCCGACGGCAGTGCGAAGAGCTCCTCGGCCTTCTCCTTGGTGACCTCGTCGGGCGCGAGGTCGAGCGGCACGTTGGCCCGCTCCTCGCCGCGCTCGATGTAGGGGCCGTAGCGGCCGACGCGCAGCACGATGTCGCTGTCGGCGATCGGGAACGACGAGATCTCGCGCGCGTCGATCTCGCCGAGGTCGTTCACCAGCGCGTGCAGACCGGCGAACTGCTCCGCGGCGTCGCCGCGGTAGAACCGGTCGAGCGCGGCGACCCGGTCGAGGTCGCCCGACGCGACGGAGTCGAGCACCTCCTCGAGCTGCGCGGTGAAGTCGTAGTCGACGAGGCGGGTGAAGTGCTCCTCCATGAGCCGCGTGACGGCGAACGCGAGGAACGTCGGCACGAGAGCGGATCCGCGCTTCACGACGTAGCCGCGGTCGACGATCGTGCCCATGATCGAGGCGTACGTCGACGGGCGGCCGATGCCGCGCTCCTCGAGCGCCTTCACCAGCGACGCCTCGGTGAAGCGCGGCGGCGGGTTGGTCGCGTGGCCCTCGGGCTCGAGGCGCAGCGCGGTGACGCTGTCGCCGACCTTGAGCGGCGGGAGGCGGCGCTCGGAGTCGTCGGCGTCGTCCTTCTCGCGCTCGTCGTCGACCGACTCCTCGTACGCCGCGAGGAAGCCGCGGAACGTGATGACGGTGCCGCTCACCGAGAACTCGGCGTCGCGGCCGTCGGACGCCGTGGCGCCGAGGCGGATCGTGGCGGTCTGGCCGCGCGCGTCGGCCATCTGCGAGGCGACGGTGCGCTTCCAGATCAGGTCGTACAGCAGGAAGTCGTCGCCGCGCAGCTCGCCCGCGACCTGCGCCGGCGTGCGGAAGACGTCGCCCGCGGGACGCACGGCCTCGTGCGCCTCCTGCGCGTTCTTCACCTTGCGGTCGTAGCGGCGCGGGACCTCGCTGACGTGGTCGCTGCCGTAGAGCTGCGCGGCCTGCGTGCGGGCCGCGTTCATCGCCGACTCCGACAGCGTGGTGGAGTCGGTACGCATATAGGTGATGTAGCCGCGCTCGTAGAGGCCCTGGGCCACGCGCATCGTGCGCTGCGCACCCCAGCGCAGCTTGCGGCTGGCCTCCTGCTGCAGCGTCGAGGTCATGAAAGGCGCTGCGGGAGAACGCTTGTAGGGCTTGTCCTCGACCGAGCGGACCGTGAACGGGACGCCCTCGAGGGCGGCCGCGAGCGACGTCGCGGTCTCCTCGGTGAGGTGGGCGGCGTCGGCGCGGGTGAGCACGCCCAGATCGCTGAAGTCCTTGCCGGTTGCGACGCGGACGCCGTCGACGGCGACGAGCTTCGCGGTGAACGAGCCCGGGTCGAACAGGCCCTCGATGTCCCAGTACGACGCCGAGCGGAACGCGATGCGCTCCCGCTCGCGGTCGACCACCAGCCTCGTGGCGACCGACTGGACGCGGCCCGCGGACAGGCCGGTCATGACCTTCTTCCACAGGACCGGGCTGACCTCGTAGCCGTAGAGGCGGTCGAGGATGCGGCGGGTCTCCTGCGCGTCGACCAGGCTCTTGTCGAGCTCGCGGGTCTCCTCGACCGCGCGCTGGATCGCGTCGCGGGTGATCTCGTGGAAGACCATCCGCTTGACCGGGACCTTGGGGCTGAGCACCTCAAGGAGGTGCCAGGCGATGGCCTCGCCCTCGCGGTCCTCGTCCGTCGCGAGCAGGAGCTGGTCGGACTCGGCGAGCTTCTTCTTCAGCTCGGCGACCTTGGTCTTCTTGTCGGCGTCGACGACGTACAGCGCCTGGTAGCCGCGGTCGACGTCGACCCCGAGGCGCGACCAGGCCTCGCCCTTGTACTTGGCGGGGATGTCGGCGGCCCGCTTGGGCAGGTCGCGGATGTGCCCGACCGAGGCCTCGACCTCGTAGCCGTCGCCGAGGTAGCCCTGGATCGTCTTCGCCTTCGCGGGCGACTCCACGATCACGAGCGTGCGGGTCGGCTCGCTGGCCGCCGTCGCCTTGGCCTTGGGTGGCACCTGACTCCTCGTCCTTGTCCGCGCTCAGCGGGGGGCTCCCCCGCCCGTCGATGATCACCGACGGGCGGAGTGTCTCCACCTCCGGGGGTGGCCTGTCAAACGGAGCGCTCCCGGACGGCGTGTCGCCGGTGGCGTCGTACGCCGCATCGCCGCAGGTCAGAGCCGGTGTCAACCTCCCCGGCGCGGCATCGACCGTTGATGTGTGTCCAGGCGAGTCCCTGGCCTCGCGTGGACACACATCAACGGGGATCGACGCGGACGCCGTCCTCGAGCTCGACCAGGACGCCCTCGTCCAGGGCGGCGAGCGCGGCCCGGACCCGGCGGGCCAGCCGGGTGGCGAGCACCTCGTCGAGGTCGGGCTCGGCCACGAAGGCGGCCGAGGCGAGCTCGTCGGGCGGGAGGCGGAGGCCGGTGAGCGAGTCGAGCGTGCCCCCGTCATAGACGTGCAGGACCGACTCGGTCCGGTCGGGCTCCGGGCCCTGCCACTCGACGACGAGGAGTCGGCCGAACGGCTACGCCGGGCCGTCCGTCGGGCGGCTCAGGCCGCCTGGGGCAAGCGGCCGATGGTCAAGGTGGAAATCCTCGTGCTGGAGGGCAGGCGCGCATGAGTATC
>JBGAJT010000186.1:0-7203 GCA_044224785.1 Candidatus Nanopelagicales bacterium
GGTACGGCGGCCCGCACGCCGCGTTCATGGCGACGCGCTCGGCGTTCCAGCGGCAGATGCCCGGGCGCCTGATCGGCGTGTCCAAGGACTCCCACGGGAACCCGGCGCTCCGCATGGCGCTCCAGACCCGCGAGCAGCACATCCGCCGCGAGAAGGCGACGAGCAACATCTGCACCGCGCAGGTGCTGCTGGCCGTCACCGCCGCGCTGTACGCCGCCTACCACGGCCCCGAGGGCCTCGCGACGATCGCGGAGCGCACCCACGCCTACGCCGCGACGCTGGCGCGCGGCTTCGTCCGCCTCGGCGTCGACGTCCGCGCCGGCACGTTCTTCGACACCGTGCAGGCGCGCGTCCCCGGGCGCGCGGTCGACCTGGTGCACGCGGCCGAGGACCTCGGCGTCAACCTGCGCCTCGTCGACGTCGACACCGTCGGCATCAGCACCGACGAGACCACGACGCGCTCGGACCTGCTCGCGGTCTGGGCCGCGTTCTCCTCGGTGCTCGGTGTCGCGGGGCTCGACGAGCACGACGTCGACGCGCTCGCGCTGGCGGAGGGCTTCTCCATCCCCGCCGAGTCGCGCCGCACGTCGGAGTTCCTCACCCACCCGACCTTCCACGAGCACCGCAGCGAGACCGCCATGCTGCGCTACCTGCGCCGCCTGTCCGACCTCGACATCGCTCTCGACCGCGCGATGATCCCGCTGGGCTCGTGCACCATGAAGCTCAACGCCACCACGGAGATGGAGCCGATCACCCAGCCGGGCTGGGCGTCGATCCACCCGTTCGCGCCGCTGCACCAGGCGTCGGGCTACCTCGAGCTGATCCGCACGCTCGAGGCCTACCTCGTCGAGATCACCGGCTACGACGCCGTGTCGCTGCAGCCCAACGCCGGCAGCCAGGGCGAGTTCTCCGGCCTGCTCGCGATCTGCGGCTACCACCGAGCGCGCGGCGAGGGCCACCGCGACGTGTGCCTCATCCCGAGCAGCGCGCACGGCACCAACGCGGCGAGCGCCGTGATGGCCGGGATGCGCGTCGTCGTCGTGGCGTGCACCGAGGCCGGCGACGTCGACCTCGACGACCTGCGCGCCAAGATCGAGGCGCACGGCGAGCAGCTCGCGGCGCTGATGATCACCTACCCGTCGACGTACGGCGTCTACGAGACGACGGTCGGCGAGATCTGCGCGCTGGTGCACGACGCCGGCGGTCAGGTCTACGTCGACGGCGCGAACCTCAACGCGCTGGTCGGCCTGGCCAAGCCCGGCAAGTTCGGTGCCGACGTCTCGCACCTGAACCTGCACAAGACCTTCTGCATCCCGCACGGCGGCGGCGGTCCCGGCGTCGGCCCGGTCGCGGCGCGCGCGCACCTCGCGCCGTACCTGCCCGGCCACCCGCTGCGTCCCGAGGCCGGCCCGCTCGGCCGCGGCCACGTCGACGGGGGCACGGGCGCGGTGAGCGGTGCGCCGTGGGGGAGCGCCGGCATCCTGCCGATCCCGTGGGCCTACATCCGGCTGATGGGCGGCGACGGACTCACCCGCGCGACGCAGAACGCGGTGCTCGGCGCGAACTACGTCGCCGCGCGCCTGCGCGACCGCTACCCCGTGCTCTACACCGGCGCGAACGGGCTCGTCGCGCACGAGTGCATCGTCGACCTGCGCGACATCACCAAGGACACCGGCGTCACCGTCGACGACGTCGCGAAGCGGCTGATCGACTACGGCTTCCACGCGCCGACCATGTCGTTCCCGGTCGCGGGCACGCTGATGATCGAGCCGACCGAGAGCGAGGACCTCGGCGAGCTCGACCGGTTCTGCGACGCGATGCTCGCGATCCGCGACGAGATCGACGAGGTGGCCGCCGGCCGCTGGGCCGTCGAGGACTCGCCGCTGCGCGGCGCGCCGCACACCGCGGCCTGCCTGCTCGGCGACTGGGACAGGCCCTACACCCGTGAGGAGGCGGCGTTCCCGGTCGCCACCCTGCGCGCGCAGAAGTACTGGCCGCCGGTCCGACGCATCGACGGCGCCTACGGCGACCGCCACCTGGTCTGCTCTTGCCCCAGCCCCGAAGCCTTCGCCGACGCCTGACGGGTCTGCTCGCGAGCCGCTGGCTGAACGTCGTAGGACCGGTTCGTCCTGCGACGTCGCAGCCGGTGGCTCGCGTGCTGTGCGGGAGTCGTCGCGTTCTGCGCGCCGGAACCCCTGGGCCGGGGAGGGCTGGCCGTGGGCGAGGATCGGCGCTCGGGCACGAGCCTGCGAGGAGGAGCGGTGGACCGGAGCGTGGGCGCATGCGGGGCTGCCGTCGCGCACGGGCCCCGGACGCGGTTGTGGGCGCTGAACCTCGGCGGGTTCCTCGGGCCGTTCGGCGGCCAGGTCGTCGTCCCGATGCTGCCCGAGGTGGCAGGTGCCCTCGGTACGACGGTGCCGGCGGTGGCGTGGTCGTGGTCGGCGTACACGTTCGCGATGGCCGCGCTGCTGCTCGTCTCCGGCACGATCTCGGCCCGCTGGGGTCGCGCACGCACGGTGCGCACCGCGTTCCTCGTCTACGCCGTCGCCACGCTCCTGTGCGGGATCGCGCCGACCATCGGCTGGTTCTACGCCGGGCGCGTGCTCCAGGGCGCCTCGAACGCGTTCACCACCCCGATCCTCGTCGCGGCGCTGTACGCCGCCGTGCCGCGCGAGCGGCTCGGCGGTGCGCTCGGGCGGTTCGGCAGCCTGCAGGCCGCCGGCATGGCGTTCGCGCCGCTGCTCGGTGGCATCGCCGCCGTCGTCGACTACCGGCTCGCGTTCGTGGCGATCGCGATCGCCTCGCTGCTGCTCGCCCTCGTGCCGCCCGCCGACGCGCCGCCGCCGGAGCCGGGCGCAGCGCACCTCTCGCAGGCGGAGCGCTGGCGCTCGCTGCTCAACGGCCGGCTGGCGCGTGCCTGCGGTGCGGCGTTCGCCTTCAACTTCTCCGCGGCCGGCGTCATCCTGCTCATCGCGCTGCTCGGCGGCGACCGCTTCGGTCTCGGGCCGTCGGGCCGCGGCGTCGTCGTCGCGGCGCTCGGCGTCGCCGGCCTGCTCACCGCTCCGCAGCTCGGACATCTCGTCGACCGGTTCGGCGTGCGCCGCGTGGGGTTGGTGGCATTCGTGCTGCTCGCGTCGGTGACGCTGGTGACCGGCCTCGCCGAGACGGTGTGGGGTCTCGTGGTCGCGGCGCTGCTCGCAGGTGCGGCGACGACGGGGTCGCGCATCGTCGTCAACAACCTCGCGGTCACGAGCACGCCGGCCAACCCCGACGGCGCGACGTCGATGTCGATGTCGTGGATGTTCCTCGGGTCGGCCGTCGCGCCGCTGCTGTGCATCCCGGCGTACGGCGCGGGCGCGATGATCGGCTTCGCGGTCACCGCCATCGGTGCGGCGCTCGCCGCCGTCTTCCTCCTGCCGCGCCTCACAGCACCCGCCGTCCCCGAGGCCGCCGGCGTCGTCGACCCGCTCTGATCCTTCCACCCAGCCGGGCGGCACCGCGGAAAGTCAGGAATGCCATCGCATCTCCGGGAATGCCATCGCATCTCCGGGAATGCCATCGCATTCTCGGAGTTCTGTGCGCAGTCCGCGACGCGGCGGCCGCGGCGGCGCCACGGGTGTCAGGCGAGGGCGAAGAATCGGATGCAGACGTCGCCGTGGTCCTCGCGGGCGAGGCCGACGAACACCGTCTCGGTCAGCCACCGGTGCGCGGGCGACTCGGTCGTGAAGACCGGCGACGTGCGGTAGTAGTACTCGGTCTCGCTGACCGGCTCACCGGCGTCGAGTCGCGCGGTCACCTCGGGGGAGGCGCGCCAGAACCCGCGGTTGGTGATCGCGATGAGCGCACCGTCGTCGGCGCGCAGCACGTAGCGCGCGTCGAGCGCGATCACGCCGTCGCGGTCGACGTACCAGTCCTCGCCGCCCGGGAGAACCTCGCCGCGCAGCCGTGGTCCCTCGACCGTCCCGCCGGTGATGGGGACGACGTGGAGCGCCTCGTGCGGACTGCGCCCGCCGACGCGCAGCGCGGGATCGACGTGGACCCGCACCTCGAAGGCGGGCTCGAGCGCGGGGTCGGGCAGCGGGGTCATGGCGCCGATCCTGCCAGCCGGTCGGCGCCGGGCCGCGGACCGGCGCGTCAGGCGCTCAGGCCGCGAGCCTGCTCGCAGAGCCAGGACTCCGCGGCGTCGCGGTCGCCGAACACGCGCGCGATCAGTCCGCGGTTGACCGTCGCGTCCTCGAAGAACCGCGCGGAGTCCGCGCTCGCCGCGCCGGGCGGAGCCACGACGGCCTCGCGGTACCTGCGGGCGATACCTGCGTCGGCGATCTGCGCGGCGACGTCGTAGAGGGCGAAGACCGACGGGTCGCTCGTGAGCTCGCTGGTGTCGGCGAGGATGAACCAGAGGTCCTCCTCGCGGGCGAGCGCGAAGGCGGCGTCGAGCGCGGTGACGAGGTCCGCCGGGGTCACCTCGCCGAAGTAGCGCACCTCGATGCAGCGCGGCGAGTCGACCAGGCGCGTGGTGCAGCCCATGCCGGTCCTCCCGTCGTCCGCCATCGACCGGATCAGCGTAGGGCGCAACCGCTCCGCTACGCGCGACCGTCGACCTCCTGCGCGTCGAACAACGAGCCCTGCTGCTCCTCGTCGGCGTGCAGCCACTGCGCGAGCAGCACCGGCCAGCCCTCGTGCCGGAGCACGTCGACCACCGCGCGGTCGTCGTCGACCACCGTCACGATCTCGCCGTCGCGGGCCAGCCGCGACAGCGCCTGCGGCTTGAACACGCGCGCCGGACGTCGGTCGTCGTCGCGCCGCATCACCAGCCGGCCCTCGGGCAGGTCGTGGCGGCGCAGCCAGGCCAGCGTCAGCTCGCGGTAGGACTCGTTGCGCCCGGTGAGGTAGGCGATGCGGTGGCCCTCCGCGGCGTAGCGCTGCGCGAGCTCGATCCCCTCGGCGAGCGGCCCGTCGTCGTCCATCGCGGCGAAGAACGCGTCCCAGTCCTTCGGCCTGCGCTCGACGTGGTGCAGCCGGTGGCGCACGTCGGCCAGGACGCCGTCGATGTCGAAGACGGCGATTCCGCGGGGGAGCTCGGTCACCCCGGCGACGCTACCCGTAGGGTCGCGGCATGGCACTCGACCCGGCGCTGGTGCGCGACTCCTACTTCTCCATGGTCCCGATGACGACCACCCTCGGGCTCCGCTTCGACCACCTCGACCTCGAGCGCTGCGTCATGTCGCTGCCCGACAACCCGAACTACCGCAACCACGTCGCCGGTCCGCACGCCGGAGCGATGTGGACCCTCGCGGAGTCCGCGTCCGGTGCCCTGGTGTTCGCCAACTTCGGCGACCTCATGGCCGAGGTGACGCCGTTCCCGGTCGAGTCGACGATCCGCTTCCTCAAGGTCGCGTTCGGCCCGGTCACCGCGGTCGCGACCCTCGGCGAGGGAGCTGCGACCGCGGTCGAGACGATGCGCGGAGGCACGCGGCCCGAGTTCGACGTCGAGATCGAGCTGTCGACCGGCGAGGGCGACGAGCGCCTCGTCACCGGCGCGATGACCGTCACGTGGACGCTGAAGCTCAACCGCCGCCCGGAGTGACGTCGGCGGCGAGCCGCTACGCCTTGGGCGGTCGCACGAGCGACTCGAGCGAGATCCGCGCGATCGGCGCGTAGGTGAGCACCGCGGCCGCCGGGCCGTCGACGAGCAGCGTCGTGCTGGTGCCCCCGCCGATGCGCGCCTCGCTCGCGTGGTCGAGGTGCATCCGGACCGGACCCGCGACGACGTCCCACGCCCAGCGGTGCGACTCGGGATCGAGCTCGACGACCTCGAACTGCGCCCCGAGGTTGGGGACGACGCCGAACACCGTGCCGGTGACTCCGACCGCGAGCTGGTCGGCCGAGCAGTCGACGCGACGGATCTGCGGCGCCCACGTGGTCCACAGCTCGGGCTGGGAGTAGCGCTGCCACACGAGGGCGAGCTCGGCGGTGCCGGCGGCTCGCAGGGTCAGGCGCATGGGCGAATCCTGCCGTGCCGCGCACCGCCCGTCGCGCCGAGGGTGCTCCGCCGTGGTCTGGGCCACGTCCGGCGAGGAAGCGCTCGCGGGCGGGCACGACGCCGTACCGTGTCCCGCGTGAGCGAGATGACCGAGGCCCGTCCCGGCTGGCTCTCGCGCGACGACCTCGAGTCCTCGCGCGAACGGCTGCCCATCGTCTACGTCGACGCGATCCCCGTGCGGGTCGACGAGCGCGGCATCGTCACGTCGGTGGGGCTGCTGCTGCGCGCGATGCCCGACGGCAGCATCAGCCGCGCCCCGGTGTCGGGCCGCGTGCTGTACGGCGAGCGCATCCGCGACGCCCTGATGCGCCACCTCGAGAAGGACCTCGGTCCGATGGCGCTGCCGCGGATCCCACCGCAGCCGCAGCCCTTCACTGTCGCGGAGTACTTCCCGGACCCGAGCGTGTCCGGCTTCCACGACCCGCGCCAGCACGCGGTGTCGCTCGCCTTCGTCGTCCCCGTCACGGGCGACTGCGTGCCGTCGACCGACGCCCTCGACCTGCAGTGGATGACGCCGGACGAGTGCGCCAGCGAGGCGGTGGCGGCCGAGATGACCGGCGGCCAGGACCGGCTGCTGCGCCTCGCGCTGGCCTCGGTCGGCCTCCTCCCGTGACGCGGATCGAGACCGAGCGACTGGTCCTCGAGACCCTCACCGCCGACGAGGCGGCCGCCATCCGGTCCGGCGACCGATCCGGCCGCGCGTGGGCCGACGACTACCCCTCCGACGGCGACGCCGTCGTGGCGGCCGTAATCGGCGAGGCGGGTGCCGACTACGACGAGTCCGCGGTGCTCGGCGTCCTGCAGGTGCGCGGGCGCAGCTCCGGCCTGGCCATCGGCGGCATCGGCTTCCTGTTCCCGGTCGACGACGGCGAGATCGAGGTCGGCTACGGCCTCGTCGAGTCCGCCCGCGGCCTGGGCCTCGCCTCCGAATCGCTCGCCGCGGTGATCGACCTCGCCCGCGAGCACGGCGTCCGCCGGATGGTGGCGCTCACCGACGTCGACAACGTCCCCTCGCAGCGCGTGCTTCAGCGCGCAGGCTTCGTCCAGGCGGGGCCTGCCACCGCGGGCGACGCCGCCGACGGTGACCAGCTGCGCTGGGTGCGCGACCCGCTCTAGCCCTTCGCGGCGCCGCGCACCACGAGGTCGGCGAGCAGGTGCTC
>JBGAJT010000187.1:0-7175 GCA_044224785.1 Candidatus Nanopelagicales bacterium
CCCGGCGACGGCGGTCGCGACGTGGGCGTGCAGGTGCTCGTCGACGTCGTCGAGCACGAGCCGGTCGCCGAAGCGCAGCCGGACGTGCTCGAGGGCGACCAGCTCATCGGCCGTCGTCGGCGGGGACGACGGGGACGGCCCGGGCGCGGGGTCGGCGGTCACGGGCCGACCCTAGGCGCCGCACGCCGCCACGGCGTCCCCACGCGCGGGCGTGACGTCCGCGACGCCGCTCGCCCGCGACGGCGGGGCCGGACCGGGGGAGGATGGAGGCGTGGACGACGTCCGGCTCGCTCTCGCGCACCGGCTGCCTCGGCCGCTGGCCTACGTGCTCGGCGGCGGCGGTGCCTACGGCGCCGTGCAGATGGGGATGCTGCGCGCGCGGGCGCTGACCGACCTGCGGCCCGACCTCGTCGTCGGCACGAGCGTCGGGTCGATCAACGGCGCCGTCGTGGCCGCCGACCCCGAGGGCGCGGCGGCCGACCTCGTCGAGCTGTGGCCGCAGATCGACCGCAAGCAGGTGTTCCCGGGGCGCGTCATCACCCACGCCATCGCCACCGCCGGCGGGCGCCCGTACCTGTTCGACCCCGGCCCGCTGAGCGACCTGCTCGCCACCTACCTGCCGGCCGCGACGGTGGAGGAGCTCGCCGTCCCGTTCACCGCGGTCGCGACCGACCTCGACACCGGCGAGATCGTCCTGATCGAGGAGGGCGACCTGCGCCAGGCGCTGCTCGCGTCGTCGGCGATCCCCGGCGTCTACCCGTGGGTCGAGCGCGACGGCCGCCGGCTCGTCGACGGCGGGCTCGCGGCGATGGTTCCGGCGCATCAGGCGGTCGAGCGCGGGGCCGCGTCGGTCGTGGTCCTGGACTGCGGTCAGTACCGCCCGTCCAGCCGTCGGCCCGACGGACTGCTCGACGTGATCGTGCAGTCGCTCGCGATCGCCGCGCGACAGCAGGTGACCTCCGACCTCGCCGTGGCCGAGGACGTGCCGGTCGTGTATCTGCCTGCGCCCCATGCGATCCGCTCGACGCTGTTCGACTTCGCGCACACCGGTCCGCTGGCCGAGCAGGCGTACGCCGACGCCGTCCCGATGCTCGCCGCGCTCGCTGCGGCCGGTGACGACGTGCTCGTCCCAGGTCTGTACGGCGACCCGCCGGTCGCGGCCGCGCACCCCGCCGTCGCCGAGCTGCGCCGGGCCTGACCGGCGTCGCCGCACGAGCCGTCACTAGGCTCGACGTACGGTGCGCCGGTCGCGGTGCGCACGCGCGATTCGGAGGCGGGACATGACGATCCACCCGGCGGAGCTCGGCCGGTTCTTCGACGACTTCGTGGTGGGCGACGTCTACCAGCACCCGTTCGGCCGGACCATCTCCGAGGCCGACTCGACCTGGTTCACCCAGCTCACCTGCAACACCAACCAGAACCACTTCAACGCCCACCTGGCGCAGTCCAACCCGATCACCGAGGGCCGGATCATCGTCAACAGCGGGCTGACCGTCGCGCTCGTGCTCGGCCTGTCGGTGATCGACATGAGCCAGAACGCCGTCGCGAACCTGGGCTGGACCGACATCAAGCTCACGCACCCGGTCTACATCGGCGACACGATCTACGCCGAGAGCGTCTGCATCGACAAGCGCGAGAGCTCCTCGCGCCCGGGCATGGGCATCATCACGATGATCACCCGCGGGCTGAACCAGGACGGCGACGTCATCGTGTCCTGGAAGCGCTCCGTCATGGTCCCCAAGCGCGAGACGGGCATCGGCCAGGACTACTTCCCGGAGGCCAAGACCGGGCCGCTGACGGCCGAGACGGGCTGACCCCGAGCCGACTGCCGACCGACCCCGGGACCCCCCCGGGGGTCGCCGTCGACCGGGCGGCGGACCGCGTCGACGACGTCGTGCGACCGCCTGATTACCGCCCGCCGGAAGGGCCTTGTCGACTACCCTCGGGGGCACCTCCCGATCGAACGAAAGGCCATCACCATGGCGGGCTCCGACCTGGTCACCGTGCTCGGCGGCGTCGACCTCTTCCACGGTCTGTCGACCAAGGTGCTGGGCCAGATCGCCGATCGCGGCCACGAGGCCGAGTACGCCCCCGGCACCGTCGTGATCGTGCAGGGCGACTCCGTCGAGGGCTTCAAGGCGTTCGCCCCCGGCGGCGCCGAGATGCACGTCGTCCTCGAGGGCACCGCTCGCGTCGACGTCCACGGCGAGACGCACGCGGTGCTCAAGCCCGGTGCCTACTTCGGCGAGATCTCGCTCATCGACGGCCGGCCCCGTTCCGCCGACGTCGTCGCCGGCGACGACGGCCTGCGCACGCTGGCGCTGTCGAAGTGGACGTTCGAGGACCTGCTCGAGAAGCACCCCGAGATCGCCGTGCCCATGCTGCGGGTCCTGGCCGCACGCCTGCGTGCCGACGAGGAGCCGCGCTCCGACGAGGGGTAGCGCCGCAGGTCTGCCGTGTCCACCATCAGCCGCCCGGAGGTCGTGATCGTCGACGATCCGCGGCCGGACGTCCGGGTGGTGCACGACCTGCGTCGTCACATCCCGACGATCGCCCTCGACTGGGACGACGACGCCCCGGGCCGCGCCTGGCAGCAGGTCGACGCGACGATGGTCTTCGCCGACATCTCCGGCTTCACCGCGCTGACCGAGAAGCTGGCACGTCGCGGCCGTATCGGCGCCGAGGAGCTCATCGAGACGCTCAACCGCATCTTCGGCGGCATGCTGGAGCAGGCGGCGCTGCGCGGCGGAGAGCTGCTGAAGTTCGGCGGTGACGCCCTTCTGTTCGTGTTCCGCGGCGACGACCACGCCTTTCGTGCGTGCCGGTCGGCGGTGGACATGCGCGCCGCGCTGCGCGAGGCCGCCAAGACCCCGACGTCGGTCGGCAGGCTCAAGCTCTCGATGTCGGTCGGCATCCACACCGGACCGGTCGACTTCTTCCTCGTCGGCGCGCCGACCCGGGAGCTGCTGATCCTGGGCCGGGCGGCCACGGCGACGGCCGAGGCGGAGCACGCGGCGGTCGCCGGCGAGATCCTGGTCACCGAGAGCACGGCGGTGCTGCTGCCGACCGGTTCGACGACGGTCCGGTCCGACGGTCTGCACAAGCTGAAGTGGCGGTTCACCTACCCGCCCGAGGGCGGTGCGCCGCCGCTCCCGGAGGTGCCGCACGACCGGCTGCGCTCGCTGTTCCCGCACGCGCTGGGGGAGTACCTCGACGAACGCGTGCCCGACCCCGAGCACAAGGTGGCGACCATCGCGTTCGGGCGCTTCTCCGGCACCGACATCCTGCTCGCCGAGGCGGGTCACGACGCCGTGGCCGACGCACTGCACCGGACCATCAGCGTCTTCGAGGAGGCGCTGATCGCCGAGGGCGGGACGCTGCTCGCCACGGACATCGACAGCGACGGCGGAAAGCTCTTCATGGGCTCCGGGGTCCCCTTCTCCAGCGAGGACGACGAGGGCCGCATGCTCCGCGCGATGCGCGCGGTGCTCGACCGCGGGACGCCGCTGCCCGTGCAGATCGGCGTCAACCGCGGCCACGTCTTCGCGGCCGAGGTCGGCGCGCCGCAGCGGGCGGCGTACTCTGCCATGGGCGATACGACGAACACCGCCGCACGCATCATGTCCAAGGCGCCGCACGGCGTCCTCTTCGCGCACCCGTCGGTGCTCGCGCAGTCGCGCACGCTGTTCGCGACCGAACCCGCCGGCCCGTTCCCCATGAAGGGCAAGGCGGTCCCCGTCCTCGTCCACCAGGTGGGCGAGGAGATGGGCACGCGCGAGGCGCAGGCGCGCGCCGAGCTGGCGCTGGTCGGCCGCGACGACGAGCTCGAGGTGCTGCGCGGCGCGCTGACGCGCGCCCTCTCCGGCGAGGGCGGTGTCATCACCGTCGCCGCCGACACCGGGCTCGGCAAGAGCAGGCTGATCTCCGAGGCGATGCGCGGGCTCGAGGCCACGGTGGTCCCGGTCCGTGCCGAGCCGTACGGCATGACCTCGCCGTACCGCATGCTGCGCGACCCGGTCCGCCGGGCGTTCGGCATCGACCGCGGCGATCCGGCGGAGATGGCCGCGCTGCTGCTCGAGCGGTTCCGGTTGCTCATGCCCGACCTGCTGCCGCTGGCTCCGCTGCTGTCCGACGTCGTCAACGTCCCGCTGCCCGCGACACCCGAGTCGTCCGCCATCGAGCCGCGCTACCGGCCCGACCGCATCGCCGACATCGTCGTGCGGCTGCTCGAGGTGTCGGTCACCGGCCCGCTCGTGGTCGACGTCGAGGAGGCGCACTGGGCCGACGGCGCGTCGACCACCGTCCTCGAGCGTGTCGCGCTGGCGACCGAGGGGCGGCGGTGGGCAGTCCTGGTGGCCCGGCGCGACGAGGGCGAGGGCTTCGCGCCCGAGGAGGGCACGCACATCCTCCTCGAGCCGCTGAGCGACGAGGTGATGACGCGCATCGTCATCCTGGCCACCGAGAACCAGCCGCTGCTCGAGCACGAGATCGCCGGCATCGTGGCGCGCTCGGGCGGCAACCCGCTGTACGCCGAGGAGCTGCTGCGCCTCTTCCGTGAGGTCGGCTCGCTCGAGGAGATGCCCGAGAGCCTGCACGCCGCGCTCGACGCGCAGATCGACGCGCTCGACCCGCACTCGCGCCGGGTGCTCCGCTACGCGTCGGTCCTCGGCCGCTCGTTCCGTCGTGAGGTGCTCGACCAGACGCTGCGCGGCGACGACCTGGTGGTCGACGAGGCGACCATCGAGCGCCTGTCCGGCTTCCTCGAGCCCGACGGTCGGGCCCGGCTGCGCTTCCGCACCGGCATGATCCGCGACGCGGCGTACGAGGGGCTGGCCTACCGGCTGCGCACGCGGCTGCACGCCGCCGCCGGTCGCGCCGTCGAGACCCTGTCGACCGACCTCGAGGCAGACGCCGACACGCTCGCCCTGCACTTCTGGCGCGGCGGCGACTCGGCGCGCACCTGGCGCTACGCCCGCATGGCCGGCGACCGCGCCGCGCACGCGTACGCCAACGTCAACGCCGCGGTCCAGTACGAGCGCGCGCTGCAGGCCGTGAAGGACCTGCCCGAGATCGGGTCGGCCGAACGGGTCGACCTGTGGTGCCAGCTGGCGGAGGTCCGCACCGCCGCCGCGCTCTACCCCGCCGCGATCGAGGCGTGGAACGCGGCGCTGCGCCTGGTGAAGGAGGACGTGTACCGCACCGTCGACATCCTCTACAGCCGCGCAGCGACCCGGTCCTTCGCCGACTCCTACCAGAGCGCCCACCGCGACCTCACCCGGGCGGAGAAGCTGCTCGCGGGCGACACGTCCGACGAGGCCCGCCGGGTCGGCGTGCGCATCCGTGCGCTGCGGGCCAGCCTCTACCAGGAGAGCCAGCGCCAGGCGCAGGCCCACCGCGCAGCCCTGCAGGTCATCCCGGACGCCCGCGCCGTGGGCGACGCCGACGGGCTCGAGCGCGCGCTGCTCGTCGCCGACGCGAGCGGCCTGCAGCTCGGCTACACCGACCTCGGTGCCAACGTGCAGGAGGCGATGGAGTCCGCGATCGCCCACGGCCGGCTCGGCCGCGCGACGCTCGCCGCCATGAACCTGGGTGCGTTTGCGTTCTACGCCGGGCGCTGGGGCGAGGCGCTGGCGCACTGGGAGGAGGGGCAGCGGCTCGCGACACAGGCCGGTGACGTCGTGGTCGCGGCGCAGATCGGGTGCAACGTCGGCGAGCTGCGCCTGCACCGCGGTGAGCTCGATGCGGCGCAGGAGGTCCTCACCGAGTCGCGGCGCACCTTCCGCAGCGTGCGCGCGGAGACGCTCGCGACCTATGCGCACGTCCTGCTCGCGCGCGTCATGATCCGACGCGGTGAGCTCGCCGAGGCCGAGCGGATCGCGCAGGACGCCGAGCTGGAGTTCGCCGCGTCGCGGATGAAGAGCTTCGTCCTCGAGGCGGCTCTGGCCCGCGCGGAGGCGCTGCTCGCCGACGCGCGACCCGCGGAGTCGCTGATCGTGATCGACGCCGCCGCGGAGGGCAACCTCGACGAGGGCGGGGTGGAGCTGCTGCCGCGGCTGCACCTGCAGCGCGGCCGCGCCTTCGCAGCACTGGGCCGGACCGACGCGTCCGCTGCGGAGGCGTTGACCGGCCTCGCTGTCGCGCGGTCGTCGGAGCAGCCCTTCGATGCCGCCCAGCTCATGCTCTTCCAGGCCGAGCTCGCCGAGGCTGCGGGCGACGTCGGGAGCGCGGCGAGCCTGCGCACCGAGGCCGAGCAGATCCTCGTGGGTCTGGGCGCCATCGCCGTCTGAGCGGCGTGCCTGCGGACAGCGAGGAGCCCCGGCGCCTCGGCGTCCGGGGCTCCTCGTGCTGGTCGTCCTAGCGCTTGGTGCCCACCAGGATGTCACCGACGACGTAGAGGTCGTCGATGACGCGGATGTAGGACGTGGTCCCGTCGTTGACCAGCTCGGTGCTCTGGCCGTAGCTGCAGACGTAGTCCTTCGTGCCCGTCGTCGCGAACCCGTCAGGCAGCGACGCGTAGGCGCCCGCCTTGAGGACCGGCGGCTGCGGACCGGAGGTCGTGTACGAGAACGACGGCGCGACGTACGTCGTCGGCGGCGTGACCGGGCCCGTCCCGGCGTCGTACGTGGACCAGACCCCGTTGCCGCTCGGGAAGTCGAACAGCGTGCTCGGGCAGTAGGGGATCGGGGTGCCGGTCGCCGACGTGGTGCCGTTGGTCCAGTCGACGGTCAGCTGGGCCGGGGGCGCGTCGAGCGAGGCGTAGCGGCGCTCGAGCTGGAAGTACCAGAGGCCGTAGGGGTCTCCGCTGGCGATGAGCGTGGCCTTGTCGCCGTTGAGGGTCGCGCCGTAGCCCTTCGTGGCGCAGTAGCCGGGGTCGCCGGGCTGGAGCACGACGTCGTTGGCGCGCTGGAAGGTCCAGCTGGCGAAGTCGCCGGCGAGGTTGGCCGACGAGTTGGTCACGCCGTCCGCCGTCATGCAGTCGGCCGACTTCGGGCTGGTGGTGTTCACGACGAACCGCGTCGGTCCGCCCTTGCCGGTGCCCGCCCAGCTCTGGCCGCCCTGCAGGCCGGCCGTGCCGCCGCCGCCACCGCTGGTGGCGCCGTAGACGGTCGTCCGGCTGATCGAGTCCCACGGGGTGTCGAATCCGGTGAGGCTGCTGCCCGCGAGCAGGCCGCCGC
>JBGAJT010000188.1:0-7118 GCA_044224785.1 Candidatus Nanopelagicales bacterium
CCGGGCTCGTTCCCCCGCGGCACGGCGTGCGCGACAACGGCGGCTTCTTCCTCGACGAGAAGGAGACGACCATGGCCGACGCCCCCGACGACGACCTCAAGGCCAAGTACCGCGAGGCTCTCGAGCGCAAGTCCAAGTCGCAGCACAAGTCCTCGACGAAGGGCAGCGCGGAGGGCTCGCGCGGTGCCAAGGGCGAGCACGCCGCCGAGGCGAACCGCCGCGAGTTCCGCCGCAAGTCCGGCGGCTGACGCACGCAGACGACGGAGCGCCGCGCCCCGGAGGGGTGCGGCGCTCCGTCGTCGAGCCGTCGGGTCAGCCGGTCAGCAGCGACAGGTCGTCGAGGCTGACCGTCTTGGCCCCGCTGTTGGTGCTGCCGCGCACCAGCGAGATGTGGAGCTGACCGGCCGCGGTGACGCCGGTGTCGGTGACCGTCGACGTCCAGGTCGACGGCTCGGTGGTGCCGTCGGCCCACGTGCGGAACTGCACGGTGCTGCCGCTGACCCGCAGCCGCACCCAGCGCTTGCCCGTCCCGCTCGGCTGCGCCGTGCTCGACGAGGCGATCGTGGTCGTCGTCCCGTTGAGGTTGCGCTTGAGCGCGACGGTGCTGGAGTTCGAGGCGAACTCCAGTCCGTAGCCGTTGCGCGGGCGGTAGGAGTTCTGCCAGCCGCCGGACCCGCGCAGGTAGACGTTGAAGTACGCCGCAGCCGTGCGCGCGTTCCACTGGTAGGAGAACACGACCTGGCTGTCGGCACGGGCTGCGACGCCGGTGAGGGCCGCCCGGCCGTAGGCGCCCGAGGTGTCGTTGAGCGCGATCTGTCCGGTGCCGTTGGTGGTGACGACGCTCGCCGTCACCGCGTTGGTCGTCCAGGCGGACTGCCAGGGCGACCCGTTCACGCCGGTCCACGCGTCGCCGAACAGCGACCCGGTGGCGGACGGCGTGGTGACGACGACGGTGTTGCTGGCGCCGCTGGACAGGCCGGCGCCGTCGAACGCGCGCACCACGTAGGTGTACGACGTGGACGGCGACAGGCCGGTGTCGTTCAGGGTGAGCGCCGACGTGCGCGGCAGCGCCGTCCCGTTGCGCGTGACCTCGTAGCTGACCGGACCGCGGTTGTCGGTCGACGCGCCCCACGACAGCGTGACGCCGGTCGTCGTGAGGTTGGTCGCCGTGAGCGAGGTCGGGGTGGTCGGCGGCGTGGTGTCCGGCGGCACGGTCGTCGTGTTCGGCAGGCCCGGCGTGCCGGCCGCGCTGGTCGCCGACCAGCTCGACGCGAGCGCGTTGTCGGCCGACTGGTCGTTGAGCTCGAGCGACGGCCCCGTGCCCGCGGCCGCGGTGGGCCACGGGTCGGTGCTGCTGTAGGCGACGGTGTCGACGACGCGGGCGCCCTGCTGCAGCGTGAGCGTCTGCCCGGTGGCCGACAGCGGGGTCGAGAAGTGGCCGGCCACGATGCGGTCGCCGCTGGGGTAGAGCGCGCGGAACGCGACGTCGTCGGCGACGAGGACGATCTGCTTGCCCGGGAGGATCACGGTGCCGGGCTGGATCGTCAGACCGAGCTCCGGGATGGTCCAGCCGGACACGTCGACCGACGTCGTGCTCGACGGGTTGGAGAGCTCGACGTACTGGCCGGCGGGGCCGCCCGCCGGTGCGTACATGATCTCGTTGATGACGGCCGAGGCGCTGGCCGACTGCGAGGTCGGGACCGGCAGCCCGGGACCCGTGTTGGACGCGATGGTCGTCCGCCGGTCGGCGAGGCCGTTGGTGAACGACAGGCGCGCGCTCGCCGGGGTGTAGCCGCCCCACTTCGCGCGGTCGAGGTTCCAGTCGGCGATCGTCGGGGCCACGGAGGTGTCCCAGAGGTTCTCGTACTGGCCCGGCGCGAGCAGCTGGTCGGCGAGCGTCCGGAGGCGCCGCATGAACATCTGCTTGAAGTCGGGGTACGCGAGCATCGCCTTGGTGAACTTGTTCGACGTGTCAGGCGTGAGGAACAGGCCGTCGCCGTCCTGAGCCGGGGTCGTGAACGTCCAGTTCAGGTCCCACTGCCACATCTCCCAGCGGCCGGTGCCCTCGGTGTCGCGCGCGATCCACCAGTTGTACCAACCGGAGTCGTGGTGGCGGATGATGCTGTTGATGGCCATGTAGTTGATGAGCTCGGGCACGTTGACGTTGTTGAGGATCCAGGCGCGCTGCGCCGCCGACGCGGGTGCGTCGATGGCCTGGCCGAGCTGCCAGGCGTCGGTGTAGTCCTCGGTGTCACGGGTCTTCTTGTCCAGCCAGAGCGAGGCCTCGAGCGCCGCGACGGTCGGCTGCTTGCCGACCGATCCGCCGTCGCCCTTGTAGATCGACCACTTGGACACGCCCTGCGCGTCGCGCCAGGAGCCGTCCTCGGTCTCCATGATCCGGCCGAGGCTCCAGAACTGGCCGTTGCGCTGGCTGCGCACCGGCAGCATGGTCAGGGCGCGGGCGCCTGCCTGCCGGACGGCGTACCAGCCCATGTCGGCGATCGCGTCGGACTCGCGCTGCAGGGCGAACTCGTCGAGCGGGTAGGGCAGCAGGCCGCCGAGGGTCGTCGAGTGGCCGACCGGGAGCTCGACCTTCCAGCTCACCTTCGTCGCCGACCGCGTCGTGTTGCCGCGCACGCGCATCGCGCTGCTGTCGAAGACCTCGCCGTCGTAGGTGAACACGGCCGGACCGGTGACGTCGTCGAAGCGGTGGTTGGCGAGCAGGTCGTTGTAGACCGCGTCCTCCATGAACCACTCGACGACGGGCAGCGCGGTGGTCACGGCCGGGTTCTTGACGACGACGCCGGAGTAGCGCATCGAGTCGTCACCGGCAGGGCCGGTGAAGGACAGACCGAGGAACGACGCGCTGATGCGGTAGCGCACCAGGGATCCGGCCGACTGGCCGGGGACGGTCGCTGCGTAGACACCGTCGCCGGCCCCGCCGGGGCTCGCGGCGTCGTCGCGGAAGGGGATCGTGACCTCGGCGCCGAACATCACCTTGTAGGTGAGGCTGGCGGTGCTGTCGGCAGGCAGCTGCGCGGAGACGACGAAGGCCTGACCGGGGTCGGGCCGGGCCGGGGTCGACGTCAGGTTCTTCACCTTGGGCAGCGGGGCGGTGCCGTCGAGGGAGTTGACGGCGCCGGGGGTGCCGCCGACGACGGTCGAGGGGCCCCAGTTGTCGGGGTCGGTGTTGTCGAAGCCGAGGCCGCGCAGCTCGAGCGAGGGGCCGGTGCCGTCGGGCAGCGGGGACCAGGGGGCGGCGTCGGCGTAGGTGACGGTGTCGACGACGGCGAGCGCGGTGTCGACCAGCGTGACCGCCTCGCCGCTGTTGCTCAGCTTGCCGGTGTAGATCGCGTCGGGCGCGAAGCCGTGCAGCGCGGAGAACGACGCGGCGCTCGGCGACAGCACGAACCGCTGCCCGGGGGCGATGGTGGTGCCCGACGGCAGGACGGCCGTGATGCCGGCGCTGAAGGACCACCCGGACATGTCGATGGGGGACGCGCTGGTGTTGGTGAGCTCGAGGAAGTCGTCGGTGTCGAGATCGGACACCGCGTGGTAGTTGATCTCGGAGATCACCACGCCGCCGCCGGCAGCGCTGGCCGGCGCCGGGACCGCGACGAGGCCGGCCACGGCGAGCGACGCGGCGACCGCGAGCCCTCCGGCGGCGCGGGACCTGGTGGAACGTGCGGAGCGAGCCATCTCGCGCCCCCCGGGTCGACTAGCGGGGTGCGCACGGTGCGCCCCGATGGCCCGACCGTAGCGACCTGCACCGACGCCGACGAGGCGGATCGCTGCATCGCCGCAAAGTGCTTCGCTACGTGCCTGACCTGCGACGCAGCGTGGTGGATTCCGGGTTCCGCCGCCGTGATCGCCGGGCTCCGTGGACCGGCGGTCCGGCGTCGTCACGACGCCCGGCACGGGCTACGGTCCCCTCAGCCCGCAGCAGCCGGGGGACCGAGTGGGGACGCGATGACGACCGACGAGTACGACCTGGTGGTGATCGGCTCCGGACCGGCCGGCGAGAAGGGGGCGACGCAGGCGGCGTACTACGGCCACCGGGTCGCGGTCGTCGAGCGGCGCGCGGGCGCGGGCGGTTCGGCCATCGCCGTGTCCGGGGTCCCGGTGAAGGCGCTGCGCGACGCCGCGCTCTACCTGTCGGGGTGGTCGCGCAAGGAGACGTTCGGCGTCGGGCTCGACCTGACGCCCGCCGAGGTGATGACGCGACTGTCGAGGCACACGCAGGAGGTCGTCTCCAGCATGGCCGGTGCAGTGGCGGCGAACCTCGAGCGCCACGGTGTCGACGTCGTCCACGAGCCCGACGGCGGGATCCGAGCTCTGCGCGCGGGGACAGTGCTGCTCGCGACCGGCTCCCGACCGCACCACCCCGAGGGCCTGCCCTTCGACGACCCGGACGTGCACGACTCCGAGTCGATCCTGTCGATCGCCGCGCTCCCGCGGCGGATCGTGATCGTCGGGGGCGGTCCGGTCGGCACCGAGTACGCGTCGATCCTCGCGGCGGTCGGTGTCGAGGTCACGCTCGTCGACCCGGGCGGGCGGCTGCTCCCGATGATCGACGCCGAGGTCGCCGACGCCCTCGTCGCGAGCCTGGAGCGCGCGGGCGCGACCCTCGTGCTCGACGGGCGCGTGCAGTCGGTGACGCGCGACGGCAGCGAGCTCGTCGTCGACCTCGGTGGCCGGGCGCTGCGCACCGACGCCGTGCTGCACGCCCTCGGCCGCACCGGCAACGTCGAGGGCATGGGGCTCGAGGACATCGGCGTCGAGGTCGGCCGCCGCGGCCGCGTCGTCGTCGACCGCGACTTCCGCACGACGGTGCCCTGGGTCTACGCGGCCGGCGACATCACCGGGCCGCCGGGGCTCGCGTCCGTGGCGATGGAGCAGGCGCGCGTGGCGATGTGCCGTGCGTTCGGCATCCCGTTCAAGGAGGTCCTCGACGAGTTCGTGCCGACCGGCATCTACACGCTGCCCGAGGTGTCGATGGTCGGGCTCACCGAGGCCGCCGCGCGCGAGCTCTCCGCCGACGTCGGGACCGGTCGCACCTGGTTCAGCGGGAACGCGCGCGCCCGCATCTCGGGGTCGACCGAGGGGATGCTCAAGCTGGTCTTCCGGGCGTCGGACCGCACCCTGCTCGGCGCGCACATCCTCGGCGAGGAGGCCACCGAGCTGATCCACGTCGCCCAGGCCGTGCTGCACCGCGGCGGTGCCATCGACGAGTTCATCGACACCACGTTCAACTTCCCGACACGCGCCGACGCCTACAAGTACGCCGCCTACGACGGCCTGCCGCCGCGGGCCTCGACCCTGCACCACGGCCCTGCCTGAGGCGCCCTCCGACCGCCTCCGGCCCGTCGACGGGTGATGACGCCGGCCTAGAAGCTGGCCTCATCACGCATCGACGGCTGAGGCGGCCTCGACCGGATCGGTGGAACCTCGCGCCGCGACCGGCTCCGACAGGTTCACGAGAGGTCGAGGTGGGAGGATCGGGGCGCCCGACCTGAGCCGATCCTCGAGGAGACCGCGACGTGGACCTGTCGCAGCTCGATCTGGCGCGCGCCCAGTTCGCGATGACCAGCATCTACCACTTCCTCTTCGTGCCGGTCACGATCGGGACGAGCGTCCTCGTGGCGATCCTGCACACGCAGTGGTACCGGACCCGTCTGCCCGAGTACCGCCGGCTCACGCGGTTCTTCGGCGGCCTCCTGCTGCTCAGCGTCGCCGTCGGCGTCGTCACCGGCCTGGTGCAGGAGTTCCAGTTCGGCATGGACTGGTCGGCGTACTCGAAGTTCGTCGGCGACGTCTTCGGCGCCCCGCTCGCGATGGAGGGGCTCGCGGCGTTCTTCCTCGAGTCGACGTTCCTGGGCGTGTGGGTGTTCGGCTGGAAGGTGCTGCCGCGCGGCGTGCACCTCGCGTCGGCCTGGCTGATCGCCGCGGGCACCGCGATGTCGGCGATGTTCATCATCGCGGCGAACTCGTGGATGCAGAACCCGGTCGGCTACACGACCGACCCGCAGACCGGTGCGCCGGTGCTGAGCTCCATCGGCGACGTGTTCGGCAACCCTGTCTTCCTCCCCGCCTACGTGCACGTGATCGTGGCGGCCCTGCTCTACGCGAGCACCGTGATGCTCGCGGTGTCGGTCTGGCACCTGCGCCGCGGCACCGAGGTGCCGCTGTTCCACCGCTCCGCGAAGCTCGCGGTCTGGGTGCTCCTCGTGACGTCGGTCCTGCAGATCCAGGTCGGCGGCGTCCTCGGCCAGGTGCTCACGAAGGTGCAGCCGATGAAGGTCGCGGCGATGGAGGCGCAGTGGGACACCTGCCAGCCGTGCTCCTTCTCCATCATCCAGATCGGCGGCTGGACCCCGGACGACCCGCCGACGAAGATCATCGAGGTCCCGTACCTGCTGTCGATCCTCGCGACCGGCGACCCGAACGGGAAGGTCGTCGGGATGACCGAGCTGCAGCAGCAGTACGCGCAGCAGTACCCGGACAACGGCGACATCACCTACTACCCGGACGTCCGCGTGCAGTACTACGCGATGCGTGTGATGGCCTACCTCGGCGGCATCTCGATGCTCGTCGCCCTCTGGGGGGTCCTGCTGCTCTGGCGGCGCAGGCTCGACGACTTCCACCTCTTCCACCGCGTCGCCGCATGGGGCGTGCTCCTGCCGTTCTTCATCGGCACCGCCGGCTGGGTGCTGACCGAGACCGGACGTCAGCCGTGGATCGTCCAGGGGCTCATGCTGACGAAGGACGGGCTCTCGACCTCGGTCTCCGCGGTCGAGGTGCTCGTCAGCATCGTCGTGTTCTTCCTGCTGTACGCCGTCGTCGGCGTCGTCGCGCTGGTGCTCATGCTGCGCCACGTCCGCGGCGGTCCCGAGCCCGACGACTCCGCCGACGACGACGCACCGCGCGTGCGCGTCCCCGAGCTGACGTACTGAGGGGGCGGGCATGGACCTGCAGATCGTGTGGTTCGTCGTCGTGGCGGTCTTCTGGACCGGCTTCTTCGTCCTCGAGGGCTTCGACTTCGGAGTCGGTGCGCTGCACCGCTTCGTCGGCCGCGACGAGACCGAGCGCCGCGTCGTCGTCAACGCCATCGGCCCGCT
>JBGAJT010000189.1:0-7111 GCA_044224785.1 Candidatus Nanopelagicales bacterium
GGTGGTCGAGGTCAGCGGGCGCACGTACCCGGTCGAGGTGCGCTACGAGCCGTACGGCGTCGACGACGGCGACGACCGAGACCAGGTCCAGGCGATCTGCGACGCCGTGGGCTCGCTGTCGCGCGAGGCGCCCGGCGACATCCTCGTGTTCCTCTCCGGCGAGCGCGAGATCCGCGACACCGCCGACTCGTTGCGCGGGCTGTCGTTGCGCGACACCGAGATCCTGCCGCTCTACGGTCGGCTGTCGGCCGCCGAGCAGCACCGGGTCTTCGAGGCGCACTCCGGCCGTCGCGTGGTGCTGGCGACCAACGTCGCCGAGACCTCGCTGACGGTTCCGGGCATCCGCTACGTCGTCGACCCGGGCACCGCGCGCATCAGCAGGTACTCCTCGCGGCTGAAGGTGCAGCGGTTGCCGATCGAGGCGATCTCGCAGGCGTCGGCGAACCAGCGGGCCGGCCGCTGCGGACGCGTGGCCGACGGCGTGTGCGTGCGGCTGTACTCCGAGGACGAGTACCTCGCCCGGCCCGAGTTCACCGAGCCCGAGATCCTGCGCACCAACCTCGCGTCGGTGATCCTGCAGATGACCGCGCTCGGCCTCGGCGACATCGAGCGGTTCCCGTTCGTCGAGCCGCCCGACTCGCGGCAGGTGAAGGACGGCGACGACCTGCTGCGCGAGCTCGGCGCGCTGCGGCCGGAGAAGGACCTGCGCCTCACCGAGATCGGCCGCCGGCTCGCCCGCCTCCCGCTCGACCCGCGGCTGGGCCGGATGGTCCTCGAGGGCGAGAAGGAGGGCGCGCTCGCCGAGCTGCTCGTCATCACCAGCGCGCTGTCGATCCAGGACCCGCGCGAGCGCCCGGTCGACAAGCAGGCGCAGGCCGACCAGCTGCACGCGCGCTTCCGCGACCCGACGAGCGACTTCCTGTCCTACGTCGCCCTCTGGAACCACCTGCGCGAGCAGCAGAAGGCGTTGTCGGGCAACCAGTTCCGGCGCACCTGCCGCGACGAGTTCCTGCACTACCTGCGCGTCCGCGAGTGGCAGGACGTCCACTCCCAGCTCCGCCAGACCTGCAAGGAGCTCGGCATCGCGGTGCCGCACGCATCGGCGGAGCCGACGGCGGTGCACCGCGCGCTCGTCTCAGGGCTGCTCAGCCACGTCGGCTCCTACGACCAGTCGCGCCGCGACTACCTCGGCGCTCGTGGCGCTCGCTGGGCGATCCACCCCGGGTCCGCGCTCTCGCGCAAGCCGCCGGCGTTCGCGGTCGCGGCCGAGCTCGTCGAGACCTCGCGCCTGTTCGGCCGCGTCGTCGCGCGCATCGACCCGCTCGACGTCGAGAAGGTCGCGGGCGACCTCGTCGTGCGCACGTACTCGGAGCCGCGCTGGTCCAAGAAGCGCGGCGCCGTCGTCGCTGACGAGCGCGTCACGCTGTACGGCGTACCGCTGGCGGTGGGCCGGCGCGTGCAGTACTCGCGGATCGATCCCGTGGTGAGCCGCGACCTGTTCCTGCGCCACGCGCTGGTGCAGGGGGAGTGGGACAGCCACCACGCCTTCGTGCGCGACAACGCGCGCCTCGTCGCCGACGTGTCCGAGGTCGAGGACCGGGTCCGCCGTCGCGGCCTGCTGGTCGACGACGAGGAGCTGCTCGCGTTCTTCGACGCGCGCGTCCCGGCCGACGTCACGGACGCGCGCTCGTTCGACCGCTGGTGGAAGACCGCCCGCCGCGCAACCCCGGACCTGCTCACCTACACGCGAGACCTGCTCGTGCGCGAGGACGAGGACGTCGACGACGCGTTCCCGCGCCGCTGGACCTTCGGCACGTTCGACGCCGAGCTGCCGCTGACCTACGCGTTCGAGCCCGGCACGCAGCACGACGGCATCACCGTCGACCTGCCGGTGGCGCTGCTGCCGCAGGTGCATCCCGAGGACTTCCTCTGGCAGGTGCCCGGCCGGCGCGAGGAGGTCGTCACCGCGTTGATCCGCGGGCTGCCGAAGAACGTGCGCACCGCGTTCGTGCCGGTGCCCGACACCGCGCGCGCGGTGCTGCCGCGGCTGCAGCCCGGCGACCGCGGCCTGCTCGAGGCGCTGGGCCACGAGCTCACCCGCATGACCGGTGTCGTCGTGCCCTACGACGCGTGGGCGCCCGGGTCGCTGCCCGAGCACCTGCGCGTGACCGTGCGCGTCGTCGACGACGCGGGAGCGGTGCTGGCGGAGGGCAAGGATGTCGGCGTGCTGCAGCGCGAGCTGGCACCGACCGTGCAGGAGACGATCTCGCACGCGTCGCGGTCGATCGAGAGCCCCGGACTGACTGCGTTCCCGGTTGACGGGGTGCCGACGAGCGTCGAGGAGACGCACGGCGAGCACGTGGTCCGCGGCTGGCCCGCGCTCGTCGACCGCGGCGAGTCGGTCGACCTGCGCGTGCTCGTGACGAAGGACGAGCAGCGGCTCGCGATGCGCAGCGGCGTACGGCGGCTGCTGCGGCTGGGCACCACCCCGCCGCTGCGCTACGTCGTCGGCGTCCTCGACACCCGCGAGAAGCTCGCGCTGGGCGGGGCGCCGCACGGGTCGGTGCCGCAGCTCGTCGAGGACGCGCTCACCGCCTGCCTCGACGCGGCGGTCGACCACGCCGCCGCGCAGGACGCCGCAACACGTGCGCGCCCGGCGGGCTCCACGCCGGGCGGCGGCTCGTCCGGGGGAGGGCTCGGCTTCCACGACGGACTGCCGTACACGCGCGCGGCGTACGACCTGTGCGCCGAGATCGCGGCCGACGACCTCGGCGACGCGCTGCTGTCGGCGGTCCGCCGCTCGGCCACGGCGCTCGACCTCGCGACGCAGGTCCGGACAGGGCTCGACCACGTCTCGTCGCCGAAGCTCGCGGAGATGCGCGCCGACGTCGCCGCCCAGGTCGACGCGCTGCTGCCCGACGGCTTCATCACGCGGACCGGCGTCACGCGTCTGCCGGACCTCGCCCGCTACCTGCGCGCGGCGCTGCGACGCATCGAGGCCGCGCCGCAGGACACCGGCCGCGACCTGCTGCGCCAGCGCGAGATCGAGACGGTCACCGCGGAGTGGCACGAGGTGCTCGCCCTGCTGCACCCCGCCGAGCGCGAGTCCGACCGCGCCCGGGCCGTGCGCTGGATGATCGAGGAGCTGCGGGTGAACCTCTTCGCCCAGCAGCTCGGCACGCCGTACCCCGTGAGCCCCACCCGCATCCGCAAGACCCTCGACGCCCTCCTCACCCCCACCTGACAGTTCCGGATGAAGGTGCCCCAGGACGCGATAGAGGCGGCTCAGCCTCCCCAACGGCACCGACCGCGTCCGAAGGGCGGAACGTGCACGCCCGCACGCCGGACGGCTGGCAGGGTGACGCCGTGACCGACGCCGCCGCCGACGAGACGCCCGAGGCGTCGCCGTCCCGACGACTGCTCGCGTTCCTCAAGGGCGCGCGCACCGTGCCCCGCACGCGCTGGACCGCCCGTCGGTTCTGGGCGCCGACACCCGGGTCGCTGATCTCGCTGCTCGTCGGCCTGTGGCTGTTCGGCATGGGCGAGGCGTTCCTCCTCACCGCCGACCTCGGTGCCTCCCCGTGGACCGTGCTCGCGCAGGGCCTGTCGCGGCGCACCGGTCTCGACATCGGCTGGCTCACGTTCCTCATCAGCGCGGTCGTGCTGCTGCTCTGGATCCCGCTGCGCCAGAAGCCGGGTCTCGGGACGCTGCTCAACATCCTCGTCATCCCGGTCGCGCTGCAGCTGACGTACGACGTCCTGCCCGAGCCCGGCACATGGCCGGCCCGCTTCGCGCTGTCGCTGCTCGGGATCGCCACGATCGGTCTCGGCAGCGGGTTCTACCTCACCGCCGGCCACGGACCCGGCCCGCGCGACGGCTGGATGACCGGGCTGCACCACCGCACCGGACGCCCCGTCGGCCAGATCCGGCTGATGATCGAGGTGGTCGTCCTCGTCCTCGGCGTCGCGCTCGGCGGCACCTTCGGCATCGGCACGGTGCTCTTCGCGCTGCTCATCGGACAGGCCGTCGCGCTCGGCCTGCAGGTGGTCACCCACCTCGCCCCGCCGCTGCCTCACGAGGGCCCGCCGCACCCCTAGACCGAGGCGACCGCGCGAGCCCGGGCCGCCCCGACGGGAGATGCCAGGGCCGCTCCGAGAATGCGATGGCATTTCTGGGGATGCGATGGCACTTCCGGGAATGCGATGGCATCTCTGGAGGGATGCGGGGTCGGTCCTGAGTGTCCGCCCGGGTCAGCGGTGGGCGGCCCAGGTGGCGCGGTCGAGGGACCAGAGGACCGCGTCGAAGTGCTGACCGCCGTCGACGACCTGCACGTCGCGCTCGTAGGCGAGACCGAGGCGGCGCATCACCGCCTGGCTGCGCAGGTTGTCGTGGTCGGTCATGGAGACGACCCGGGGCAGGTCGTACGCCGTGAAGCCGTGATCGACCCACGCGCGGGCCGCCTCGGTGGCGTAGCCGTGGCCCCAGTGGTCGGGGTGCAGCCGCCACGCGACCTCGGCGTCGTCGGGCATCGACTCCTGGTGGTGCAGGCCCGTCATGCCGAGGAACGCGCCGTCGGCGGTGCGCTCGACGGCCACGAGCCCGTAGCCCTGCGCCTGCACGCACTCGTTGGCCCACTCGGCGATCTCGTCGGATTCCGACCGCGGCAGCGGCTCGCCGCCGAGCCAGCGGTAGACGTCGGGATGGATGTTGAGCGCGTAGTACGCGTCGAGGTCGCTCTCGCGGAACGTGCGCAGCGTGAGGCGCTCGGTGGTGAGGATCGTCGTGCCGTCCCAGGCCACCATGGGCGCCTCCGGTCAGTCCACGCGGACGACGTCGCCGTTCGACGTGCGGAAGTGGACCGCGACGAGCCCGGGCTCCTCGGCCTCGACCCACTCGATGTCCGAGCCCTCGATGGGGCTGGCGAGCTCGCCGCCGAGGTAGTCGCGGACGCGGTCGCGATCGCCGGCGATCTCGCAGGCCACGGCCGCGATGTGCGCCGGCTCGTCGAGCGACGGGTGGTGCGCGGGGTCGCTGGTCCACTGGATGAAGAACGGCAGCGACGCGTCCTCGAGGACGTCGGTGACGCCGATCTGCTTCCAGGTCAGGTCGAAGCCGTCGGGGCGCACCCGGTGCCCGTCGGCGGCGGGGCGGCCGAGGCGCTCCTCGAGCGGCGAGATGTCGTCGACGGACACGACCCAGCCGAGCCAGCCGCCGCCGTCCTCGGCGCGCCGGCGGACGGCCTGGCCGAAGGGGGCCTTGTCCGACGCCGGGTGGTCCAAGGCCGCCACGACCTCGACGTAGGTGCCGCCCTCGAGCGGGAGGACGAAGTTTCGGGTGCCGAAGCGCGGGTGGCGGCCGCCGTCGTGGAACGAGCCACCGAGCTGCTGCCCCAGGCGCTGCACCGTGTCGACGAGCTCGCTGTTGCTCACGGCGTAGGAGACGTGGTCCAGGCGCATGAACGTATGGTTGCCCACCCCTGTCCGGGCGGTGTCACGGGGGGTCGGGTTTTCGGATCCGCGGGCGTTGCGGGCTCTGCGGCGTACGCCGAGATCCCTTGCGGCTCAGTCGGTCTTGCGCTTGGCCCGCTCGAGGAGCTCCTTGCGGTCCATGCGCGTGGCCTCCTCCAACGTGGGGGCCGTGCCGCCGTGCCGCGCCGGCAGCCACCAGGTGTCGTCGGGGCCCGACGGCTGCTGCGGGTAGCGCGCGATCGCGTCGTCGAGCATCCCGGCCATGATCGCGTGGACGTCGGCCCCGACGGCCTCGGTGTCGGACCCCTTCGGGACCTCGATCGGGGCCCCGACGGTGACCGACACGGCCTTGCCGCGGGAGAAGTCCTTCGGGCGGCCCTTGGTCATCAGGCGCTGCGTGCCCCACACGACCACGGGGATCAGCGGGACACCGGCGTCCATCGCCATGCGGGGGGCGCCGCTCTTGAAGTCCTTGAGCTCGAAGGACCGCGAGATCGTCGCCTCGGGGAACACGCCGACGACCTCGCCCGAGCGGGCGGCCTCGAGCGCCACCTTGAACGACTCGGCGCCGGCCTCGCGGTTCACCGGGATGTGCTTCATGCCGCGCATCAGCGGGCCGCCGACCGGGTGCTTCCAGACCGAGTCCTTCGCCATGAACCGCACGTAGCGCTTGGCGGGGTGCGCGCCGAGACCGACGAAGATGAAGTCGAGGTACGAGACGTGGTTGCTCGCGATGACCGCACCGCCGGTGCGCGGGATGTTCTCCGCCCCCTGCACCTCGAGGTCGAGCCCGAGGCCGGCGAACACCAGCGGGGCGATCGTGACGATCGGTGCGTAGACGAGCTCGGCCATGCCCGCACGCTACGGCCCTGCGGCGCCGCGCGGCCACCGGCCCGGCAGGTCCGGGGGCCGCGTAGCCTCGGCGGCATGAGCGACGAGCACGTCCTGGTCTTCGCGGACGACAGCCGGATCGAGGCGCTGACGGCGTACACGGACTCCCTCGAGGAGCTGGTAGCGGTCTTCACCGACGCGTCGGCCGGCGACGCCGAGCTGCTGGACCGCCGGCCCGCGCCCGACGCGTGGTCGGTGGCCGAGGTGGTCCACCACCTCGCGGACCGCGAGACGGCGATGTCGGTCGACCTGCGCCGCATCCTCACCGAGGACCGCCCGACCCTGCTGGCGCTCGCCCCCGACCGGTACGCCGACGTCACGATGTACGCCGCGCGCCCGGCCGCCGACGCCCTCGCGGTGGTCCTCGCGACCCGCAACCTCAACACCCGCCTGCTCGCGAGCCTCGCGCCCGAGCAGTGGCGGCGCACCGGGATCGACCCCGTCGAGGGCGAGATCGACGTCGCCGGGTGGGTCCGGATCGCCAGCGACCACCTCAAGCTCCACGTGCTGCAGGGGCGCCGGGCCGTCATCGGCATGACCTGAGCGCTGCTCCGTCCGGGCGGCGACGCGCCTGATCCCGGGGTCCTGCCCCGCTCCCAGCGGGGCGCCCGACATACTTCGGGCATGCAGCTCGAAGAGGCAGAGAAGGTCGTCGCGGCGCGCCACGAGCCCCGGGTGGTCGCCCCCCGCGACAACCGCGGGGGGGGCCCGCCCGGCGGGCGGGTCGTCCGCCCCCCCGGCCCGGGGGCCC
>JBGAJT010000018.1:0-21280 GCA_044224785.1 Candidatus Nanopelagicales bacterium
CCTCAGCGAGGAGGAGACCAAGGTCTCCTACTGGCGGCGCATCATCCAGGCGCGGCTGGACCTGGTGCGCCTCGACCGCGTCGACGCCGACCCGGTGGCCGACCTGCGGCGCGTGCTCACCGACGCGAACTCCTCGCGCCAGCGCCTGGCCTACATCGACGCCCGGCCCGTCGACGACATCCCGCCGCTGCCCGACCTCGTCGAGATCTGGGGCCGCTTCGTCGACCCCGCCGACGCCGCCGAGGTGGCCCGGCTCGACCACGACCTCGCTGCCGCGGAGAAGGAGCTGTCGACGTACCGGCGTCAGCTGCACGAGCGCATCGACGGCATCACGAACGAGCTCATCGCGCGCTACCGCGAGCAGCCCCTGCTGGCGCTGCAGATCCTCCCCGAGGACCCGCTGCACCGGCAGACGCTCGCGTAGGACGCCCATCCCCTAGGGTTCCTCGTCGGGCGCGCTCCCGGGGATCCTCCCGGTGGACGCGCACATAGGACAGACTGTGCTTGCTTCACCGCCTCTGCGGCGGCGACTCCAGGGAGGACCCTCGTGGACGACGTGCTCATGAGCGCACCGCTGTTCGCCGCGCTCGACGTCGAGGCGGCGGCCGCGCTCAAGGCCTCCATGGAGGAGCGCCGGCTGCTCAAGGGCGACGTGCTGTTCGCCGAGGGCGACCCGGGCGACCGCCTCTACGTCGTCACCGAGGGCAAGCTCAAGCTGGGGCACGCCTCCAACGACGGTCGCGAGACGCTGCTCGCCGTCATGGGCGAGGGCGAGATGTTCGGCGAGCTGTCGCTGTTCGACCCGGGCCCGCGCACCGCGACCGCGACCGCGCTCACCGACGCCATCGTGCTCGGCCTCGGGCACGCGGCCCTGCGTCCCTGGCTGACCGGCCGTCCCGAGGTCGCCGAGTCGCTCCTGCAGGCGCTCGCGCAGCGGCTCCGCCGTACCAACGAGGCGCTGTCCGACCTCGTCTTCTCCGACGTCCCCGGTCGTGTCGCGAAGGCGCTGCTCGACCTCGGCGAGCGCTTCGGGCAGTCGATGCCCGACGGCCTGCACGTCACCCACGACATGACGCAGGAGGAGCTCGCGCAGCTCGTCGGCGCCTCGCGCGAGACGGTCAACAAGGCCCTCGCCGACTTCGCCTCCCGCGGCTGGCTGCGCCTGGAGTCCCGCTCCGTCGTCCTCCTCGACGTCGAACGCCTCCAGCGCCGAGCCCGCTGACCCCCACCCACCCCACCGCGACGTAGCTCGTGAAGGTGCCCTGAAGTGCGCACCTTCAGCGGGCTCGGTCAGGGGTGGTGGAGGCGGACGTCGGGTTCGTGCTCCTCGTTGGTGGCTCCGTCGGTGAGCTCGACCTCGTGGAAACCGTGGCGCGCGTAGAAGCCGCGGGCGCCGGCGTTGACCTGGAAGGTCCACAGCTGCAGCGGCTCCCAGCCCTCCTCCGCCTGCCGCTCGAGCGCGCGGCGCACGAGGGCCGAGCCGATGCCGCGGCCCTGGCGGGCGGGTACGACGTAGAGCTGGTCGATCCACCCCGGCGAGAGCGCCATCATCGCGACGACCTCGTCGTCGACGGTCGCCACCCAGCACTCGGTCGAGGGCACCAGGTGGGTCGCGATCCAGCCGCGCACCTCGTCGTCGTCGTGCGCCCGCTGCACGGTCGGCAGCGCGTCGTGGAACGACGCGAGCCACACGTCGGCGACCGCTCCGGCGTCCGCCTGCGTCGCCCGGCGCAGCACCACCTCACCAGCCCCGGTCGGCGTGGGCCCGACGCTCTCCGGGGTCGGCTCGGTGCGGGTCACGCGTCGTAGACGAAGCAGAAGGGGTGGCCGGCCGGGTCGGCGTAGACCCGGAAGTCGCCGCCCTCGCCGTCGAGCCGTCGCGCGCCGAGGGCGAGCACCGCCGCCTCGGCGGTGTCGACGTCGTCGACGTGGAGGTCGAGGTGCATCTGCTGCGGGTGGCCGGGGTCGGGCCACTGCGGCGGCACGTGGTCGGGCGCGAGCTGGAAAGCCAGGTGCGGGTGGTGGTCGCGGTCGCCGAGCACCACCCAGTCGTCGTCCTGGTAGCCGATCTCGAGCCCGAGGACGGCGCCGTAGAAGCCGGCGAGCGCCACCGGGTCCGGGCAGTCCAGGACGAACGCGTGCAGCCGACCGATCACGGGAGCCTCCTCGGCGGGGACGTCAGGTCGAACCCCGGCTTGCCCGATCCTGTCCGCCCCACCCCGGAATGCCCTCGCATTTCCGGAAACGCGATGGCATCCGAGGGCAGCGCCGGGCGGGCTCCGTCGCGAGCTGCTCGAGCGGGGCGAGCCGGTGGTGCGGTGGGCGGACAGCCCGATCAAGGGCCGGGGTGGGCGCAGCCGGCGAGACCGTGGCGTCGTAGGCCGCGGGGAGCGCGGTCAGGCGTCGAGGTACTCGAGCTGGGCCAGGACCGAGAGGCGGGCTGCGGGCCAGAGCTCGCGCGGGACGTCGGCGTAGACGATCTCGACGACGGCGTCGGCCGTGCGCGCACCGGAGTCGCGGGCCGCGCGCACCTGGTCGAGGCGCTGCTCGCGATGGGCGAGGTACGCCGTCACCGCGCCCGCGGGGTCGAGGAGCGCCGGACCGTGCCCGGGCAGCACCACCGCCGCGGCCGACGACTCGGCGAGGTCGCGCAGCCGGTGCAGCGAGCCGAGGTAGTCGGCGAGCCGGCCCTCGGGGTGCGCGATGACCGTGGAGCCGCGGCCCAGGACCGTGTCGCCGGTGAGCAGCGCACGGTCGGTCTCGAGGTGGAACGAGAGCGAGTCGTCGGTGTGCCCCGGGGTCGCGACCACCCGGATCGCGAGATCGCCGACCGCCACGACGTCGCCGTCGACGAGCCCCTCGTCGCCGAGCCGGTGCGCGCGGTCGAGCGCGAGCACCGGCGCACCGACCCGGTATCCGGGTGACCCGCGACCCGGCGACCTGCCGCTCGATGGCCGCGAGGTGCGACGGTGCGTCCGGACCCGGGTCGATCACGACCACCTCGTCGTCGCTGCGCACGACCCAGGTGTTGGTGCCGTCGAGCGTCATCGGCGAGGGGTTGCGGGCCAGCACGCAGGTGGCGTGCACCGTCACCTGCCCGCCGAACCAGGGCGCGGTGTCGCCGAGGGGTACGGCGCGGCCGGTCATCCGTCGGTCCCGTAGTCGTCATGGGTCGCCTCGGCCAGCACCTCGCGGGTGCGCGCGTGCACGAGCCGCACCGAGAGGCCGCCGGACCCGTCGCGGTAGGACTCCGGCATCCGCGGCACGACCTGCGCGCGGCGCGCGGCGTCGACCGCGTCGGCGGTGGTGGGGCACGCGGCGAGGAACCGCATGACCGCGAGCTGCGGCGGCCACATCGGCATCAGGCCCTCGGCGTACGCCGTCAGCGCGGCGGCCGGGTGCCACCAGGCGGAGCGCTCGGCCTCGCCGCCGACGTGCCGGGCCTGCTGGCCCTCGGGCTGCACGGCGACGAGGAACCGGGCGTCGAAGCGGCGGTCCTCGATCTCGGGGGTCACCCAGTGCGCGAACGGCACGAGCGCGGAGTCGTCGACCCGCAGCCCGCGACGGCCGAGCACCTCGGCGAACCCGAGCTCGTCGCGCAGCAGCGCCGCGAGCTCGTCCTCCAGCGCGTCGTCGTGCACCGCCGGCCGGCCCGCGGCGTCGACCGCGAGCAGGACGCCGCACTCCTCGAACGTCTCGCGCGCGGCCGCGACCACGACGGCACGGCCGCGGTCGCTCCAGGTGCGGGCGTCGAGCTCGGCGTCGCCGACCCGGCCGGCCGTCGGCACCGCGGCGTCGGTGGCCTCGATCGCGCCGCCCGGGAACACGTGCATGCCGGCAGCGAACGCCATCGTCGACACCCGGCGCAGCATGAAGACCTCGAGGCCGGGCCCGCCGTCGCGCAGCAGCACGACCGACGCCGCGTCGCGCGGCACGGGCGGGTTCCACACGCCGTCGCCGGCGACGAGCGAGTCGACCCGTGCCGCCTCCTGCTCGGTCCAGCCGGGGAAGCCCTCGATGTCAGTCACGGTCGGGCACGGTCAGTCAGCGACCTCGGCCACGAGCTCGACCTCGACCGGGGCGTCGAGCGGGAGCACGGCGACGCCGACCGCGGAGCGCGCGTGCACGCCCGCGTCGCCGAAGGCCGCGCCGAGCAGCTCGCTCGCGCCGTTGACGACGCCGGGCTGGCCGGTGAACGACGGGTCGCTCGCGACGAAGCCGACGACCTTGACGATGCGCACGACCTTGTCGAGGTCGCCGAGCACCGACTTGAGCGCGGCGATCGCGTTCAGCGCGCAGATCGCGGCGAGCTCCTTGGCCTGCTCGGGCGACACCTCGGCGCCGACCTTGCCGGTCGCGAGCAGCGCGCCGGCCTGCACGGGCAGCTGCCCGGACGTGAAGACGTAGGACCCGGTGCGCACCGCAGGCGTGTACGCCGCGACCGGCGGCACCACCTCCGGGACGGAGAGGCCGAGCTCGAAGAGGCGCTCCTCGACCGTGGCCATCAGCCCTCCACCGGGCGCTTGAAGTAGGCCACGAGCTGCTCGGCGCTCGGGCCCGGGACGACGGACACGAGCTCCCAGCCGTCCATGCCCCAGTTGTCGAGGATCTGCTTGGTCGCGTGGATCAGCAGAGGTGCGGTCGCGTACTCCCACTTGGTCATGGGGCGACCCTAGGCCGTGGCCCTCGGGCGCCGCGAGAGCAGCCTCGGCACCGGCGCGCGGGACCCCCGGGGTTCGCCCTACGCTCGACCCGTGCCGCCCGCCTCCGCCCCCGACTGGCCCGGGGTCCGCCTCCACGTGGTCACCGGCAAGGGCGGCACCGGCAAGACCACCGTCGCGGGCGCCCTGTCCCTCGCGCTCGCCAGCGGCGGCAAGCGGGTCCTCGTGGTCGAGACCGAGGGCCGGCAGGGCCTGGCCCAGCTCTTCGACGTGCCCCCGCTGCCCTACGAGGAGCGCCGCGTCGCGGTCGCGCCCGGCGGCGGCGAGGTCTTCGCCCTCGCGATCGACCCCGAGGCGGCCCTCGTCGAGTACCTCGAGATGTTCTACAACCTGCGCCGCGCCGGCTCCGCGCTGCGGAAGATGGGCGCGATCGACTTCGCGACGACCATCGCGCCCGGCGTCCGCGACGTCCTGCTCACCGGCAAGGCCAAGGAGGCCGTGCGCCGCAAGAAGGACGGCGTCCCCGTCTACGACGCGGTGGTGATGGACGCACCGCCCACGGGCCGCATCGCCCGGTTCCTCAACGTGAACACGGAGGTCGCGGGCCTCGCGCGCACCGGCCCGATCCGGTCGCAGGCCGACGACGTCATGGCCGTGATCCGCTCGCGCCTCACGGCCGTGCATCTCGTGACGCTGCTCGAGGAGATGCCGGTCCAGGAGACGGTCGACGGCGTGCGCGACCTGCAGGAGGCCGAGCTGCCGGTCGGCGGCGTCGTCGTGAACCAGGTGCGCCGACCGCTGCTGTCCCCCACCGCGCAGACCAAGGCCCGCAAGCACAAGCTCGACACCGCAGCCATGCTCGCCGACCTCGAGAAGATCGGCGTCACCACCGGCGGCGGCTGGCTGGCCGGCTCGCACGGGGCCGTCAGCGCCGACGAGGTGGTCGCGGCGCTGGCCGACGAGGCGGCCGACCACGCGGAGCGCGTGGCGCTCGAGCAGCGCGGCCGCGACACGATCGAATCGCTCGCGCGGCCGACCTACGAGCTGCCGTTCCTCGCCGACGGCGTCGACGTCGGATCGCTCTACGACCTCGCCGAGACGCTGCGCGGGCAGGGGATCGCGTGAACCCCCACGACATCGCGCCCCGCAGCCGCACGCTCGACCTCGACGAGCTGCTCGACGACCGCGCGATCCGCGTGATCGTGTGCTGCGGCTCCGGCGGCGTCGGCAAGACGACGACCGCCGCCGCGCTCGCGCTGCGTGCGGCCGACCGCGGCCGTCGCGTCGTCGTCCTCACGATCGACCCGGCCCGCCGGCTCGCCCAGTCGCTCGGGCTGACCGAGCTCGACAACGACCCGCGGCCGGTCGAGGGCGTCCAGGGCAGCGGGACGCTCGACGCGATGATGCTCGACATGAAGCGGACGTTCGACGAGTTCGTGGAGTCCAACGCCGACGCCGAGCGGGCCGCGACGATCATCGCGAACCCCTTCTACCAGTCGCTCTCCAGCTCGTTCGCGGGCACGCAGGAGTACATGGCGATGGAGAAGCTCGGGCAGCTGCGCGGCCGCGCCGAGACCGAGGACTCCTGGGACCTCATCGTCGTCGACACCCCGCCGTCGCGGTCGGCGCTCGACTTCCTCGACGCCCCGCGGCGCCTCGGCAGCTTCCTCGACGGCCGGTTCATCCGGATCCTCGCCGCTCCCGCCAAGGCCGGCGGCCGCGCCTACATGAAGGTCCTGTCGGCCGGGTTCGGGATGTTCACGTCGGTGCTCACCAAAGTCATCGGCGGCCAGGTGCTCCTGGACGTGCAGACCTTCGTCGCGTCCGTCGACACCCTCTTCGGCGGCTTCCGCCAGCGGGCCGACGAGACCTACGCGATGCTCAAGGCCGACGACACCGCCTTCGTCGTCGTGGCCGCGCCCGAGCGCGACGCGCTGCGCGAGGCGTCGTACTTCGTCGACCGGCTCGAGGCCGACGACATGCCCCTCGCGGGCCTGGTGCTCAACCGGGTGCAGACCAGCGGCGTGCCCGACCTCGACGCCGCGACCGCCACGGCCGCCGCCGCCCGCCTCGAGCAGGGTGCCCGCGCCTCGACCACCGCCGCCCTGCTGCGCATCCACGCCGAGCGGGTCGCGACCCTCGAGCGCCAGCGCCGCCTCGCCGAGCGCTTCACCTCCGCGCACCGCGCGGTGCCGGTGGCCGTCGTCCCGACCCTGGCCGCCGACGTCGTCGATCTCGTGGGCCTGCGCACCGTCGGCGCCGCCCTGGGCTCCCCTCTCGAGTCCCACCCCGCCCACGGCTCCTGACGGGTCACGAGCAGCTCCGAGGTCCCGGACGCACGGACGCCCGCGACCTCGGGGGCCGCGGGCGTCAGGGGTGCTGGTGGAGGTCAGGCGACGCCGGAGCGGCTGCCCACCTCGGTGAGGTCGATGACGGTGTCGTACTCGGTGCGCGCGGTCTCGAGCAGCCGGCGCCACGAGGTGACCTGCGGGCGGCGGCGCAGGAGGGCACGGCGCTCCCGCTCGGTCATCCCGCCCCACACGCCGAACTCGATCCGGTTGTCGAGGGCGTCGGCGAGGCACTCGGTGCGCACGGGGCACGCGAGGCAGACGGCTTTCGCCCGGTTCTGCTCGGCCCCCTGCACGAACAGGGCGTCCGGGTCGCTGGTCCGGCAGGCTGCTGACGTCGTCCAGTCCGATGTCCAGGTCATCGCTGGGCGCACCCCCACACGGTCGACGGGGCGATCCTGAGGTCGGCTCGGGACCGCGGGAACGGTCCCTTCCCCACGAGCCGAGGCCGGCGGATCGGGCGGAGCATCCTCGCTCCGACGGGGCCGACGCTACGCAGATCAAGATCGTTCGGATAGGGCAGTACGGACTATCTCTGATAGTCATTATGTGCCATAGACGTGGGCACGAGCAACCATCCCTGGCCGGACCCTGCACGCGTTCCCACGCCGCGGCGGCGCGAGCCGGAGTCGTGATCCTCGCCATACCCGACGTACCCTCGTGAGGCTATGGCTTCCCCGCTCCCGCCCGCTGCCGCACGGCGCAGCCCCTCCCTCGTGGCGTCCTTCGCCCGGCTGGGGCTGTTCCTGCTCGTGAGCGTCGTCGCCGGTGTGCTGGTGGCGGGTACGGCGCTCCCCTTCATCGGCGGCGCCGGTGTCGCGACGCGCACCGCGGTGGAGAGCTTCGAGGCGCTGCCCTCCCAGCTCGCGATCCCGGTGCTGCCGCAGCGATCCACGATCCTCGCGAGCGACGGCTCGCCGATCGCGACGATCTACGAGCAGAACCGCATCGAGGTGCGCACCGACCAGATCGCGCCGGTGATGCGCCAGGCGATCGTCGCCGTCGAGGACGGCCGGTTCTACACCCACCGCGGCGTCGACCCCAAGGGCATCCTGCGCGCGTTCGTCGGCAACTCCACCGGTGGACAGGCGGCGGCCGGTGGCGGTGGTTCGACCCTCACGCAGCAGTACGTGAAGAACGTGTTCGTCGAGAGCGCGACGACGCCCGAGGAGGCCGCGGCAGCGCGCGCCCGCACGCTGAGCCGCAAGCTCAAGGAGGCGCGCTACGCGCTGGCCCTCGAGCGCACACTCAGCAAGGAGCAGATCCTCACCGACTACCTCAACATCGCCTACTTCGGCGCCGGTGCCTACGGCATCGAGGCCGCCTCGCTTCGCTACTTCTCCAAGCACGCCAGCAAGCTCACGCTGCTCGAGGCCGCGACCCTCGCCGGCGCGGTGCAGCAGCCGGTGGCCTACGACCCGCTGCGCAACCCGAAGTCGTCGCAGAAGCGCCGCAACCAGGTGCTCGGCCGCATGGTCGAGATGGGCTTCATCAGCGCCGCCGACGCCGCGAAGGCGTCGGTCGTCGCGACCAAGAAGTTCCTGAAGCCGAGCAAGCCGCGCAACGGCTGCACGACGTCGTACGCGCCGTACTTCTGCGAGTACGTGCGCCGCGTGATCCTCACCGACCCCGCCTTCGGCAAGACGCCCGCCGACCGCGAGAACCTGCTCCGCATCGGCGGTCTGCGCATCCGCACCACGCTCGACCCGGCCACGCAGGCGGCGGCGCAGACGGCCGTCGACAAGAAGATCCCGCGGCGCGACAAGAGCCAGAAGGTCGCGGCGATCACGATGGTCCGGCCCGCGACCGGCGAGATCGTCGCAATGGCGCAGAACCGCTCGTGGGGCACGTCGGGCCGCGGCTACACGACGTACAACTTCAACGTCGGCACGAAGATGGGCGGCAGCGCCGGCGCCGCAGCGGGGTCGACGTTCAAGGCGTTCACGCTCGCCGCCGCGCTCGAGAAGGGCGAGTCGCCCTACGACTACATCCGCAGCCCGCAGCGCGCGGTCTTCGAGGGGTTCAAGAACTGCAAGACCGGCGTGCCCTGGGGCAAGGTCACGATGAACAACTCGACCGGCTCGGGCACCTTCAACATGCTCAGCGGCACGGCGTTCTCCATCAACACCTACTTCATGGCGCTCGAGGAGAAGATCACCCAGTGCGCGCCGCAGGCGCTCGCGACGCGCATCGGTCTCACGCGCGGCAACGGCAAGCCCCTGCAGGCCAACCCGACCTTCACCGTCGGCACCGACGAGGTCACCCCGCTCGGGATGGCCTCGGCCTACGCCGTGTTCGCCAACCACGGCGTCAAGTGCAACAGCACCGCGATCGCGCAGGTCACCGACCGCAACGGCAAGGACCTCCGGATCCCGCTGGCGACCTGCAAGCAGCTCATCCAGCGCAAGGTCGCCGACTCGGTCACGAGCATCCTCAGCCAGGTCATCGACGGCCCGCTGCGCGGCCGCACCGGTGCGGCGATGTCGCTGGGCCGCGACGCCGCCGGCAAGACCGGTACGACGAACTCCTCGGCGTCGGTGTGGTTCGTCGGCTTCACGCCTGACCTGGCCGCCGCCGTCGCCACGTGGGACCCCCGGGCGCCGTACACGTACACGATGAAGAACATCAGCATCGCGGGCCGCTTCTACCCGCAGGTGTTCGGCTCGTCGCTGCCCGGCCCGATCTGGAAGGCGGCCATGGAGGGCGCGCTCGCGACCACGCCCGACACCAAGTTCGACCTGCAGACGATGGACGGGCTCGGCACCTACAACCCGCCGCCGACGCCGGTGAAGCCGTCGGCCTCGCCGGCACCGGGCGGCACCCCTGCGCCGGGCGCCTCCGGCACGCCGGCCCCCGGAGGGTCGACCAAGCCGACGCCCAGCCCGACGCCGAAGCCCTAGCCGGCTCCGACCCGTCGGCTCCTCCGGGTCAGCCAGCCAGCGCCGCCTTCACCGCAGCGGCGACCCGACCGCCGTCGGCGCGTCCCGCGATCCGCGGCGTGAGGACCTTCATGACCTGGCCCATCTGCTTCGGGGAGTCGGCGCCGGTCTCGGCGACCGCCTCGGCCACCAGCGCGGCGAGCTCGTCGTCGCCGAGCTGCGCGGGCAGGTAGCCCTCGAGGACCGCGAGCTCGGCCCGCTCGCGCGCGGCGAGCTCGGGGCGCTGCGCCTCGTCGTACGCGGTCGCCGCCTCGCGGCGCTTCTTGGCCTCGCGGCCGAGCACCGCCACGACGTCGGCGTCGGACAGCTCGCGCGCCTCGGTGCCGGACACGGCCTCGTTCTTCACGGCCGTAAGCGCCATCCGCAGCGTCGCCGAGGTGACCTCCTCGCGGGAGCGGATCGCGGCGGTGAGGTCGTCGTGCAGGCGCTGCTCGAGGGTGCTCATGGGCCGATCCTCCCGCATCGGCGTGCACCGGCGCCTCCCGGTAGCGCCTACGCTGGTCGGGTGCCCCGCCTGACGACGACCCTGCTGGCCACCGCCGGGATCGGCGCGGCCGGCCTCGCCTATGCCGTCGCCGAGGCGCACCACTACACGCTGCGCCGGGTCGAGGCGCCGGTGCTGCCCGCCGGCCAGCCGACGCTGCGGGTGCTGCACGTCTCCGACATGCACATCACCCCGCGCCACAAGGGTCGCGAGGCGTGGATCCGCTCGCTGGACGCGCTCGACCCCGACCTCGTCGTCGTCACCGGCGACTTCCTCGCCCACCAGGAGGCGGTCCCCACCGCGCTGTCGGCGCTCGAGCCGCTGCTCGAGCGGCCCGGCGTCTTCGTCCTGGGCTCCAACGACTACTACGAGCCCCGCCCGGTGAACCCGGCGCGCTACCTCTGGTCGCCGTCGGAGCTCAAGCAGGGCCGCGCGATGCTGCCCTGGGGCGACCTGGTGAAGGGGCTGCGCGAGGCGGGCTGGCACGACCTGTCCAACGCACGCGCCCAGCTCATGGTCGACGGCCGCGGCATCGACGTGCGCGGTGTCGACGACCCGCACATCGAGCGCGACCGCTACGACGAGGTCGCCGGCCCCTTCGACCCCGACGCCGACCTCGCGCTCGGCGTCACCCACGCGCCCTACCTGCGCGTGCTCGACGGCATGGCCGCCGACGGCGCCGGCCTCGTGCTCGCCGGCCACACCCACGGCGGCCAGCTGGCCATCCCCGGGTACGGCGCGATCATCACCAACTGCGACCTCGACCGCGCCCGCGCGAAGGGGCTCTCGCGCCACGCGCGCCCCTGGGACGGCACCGGCGACCCGGGTCTCGGCGGCGCCGACGGCCGCGGCGCCGTGCTCCACGTCTCCGCCGGGCTGGGCACCTCGCCCTACGCCCCGGTCCGGTTCGCCTGCCCGCCCGAGGCCACCCTGCTCACCCTCACCCCGATGGCCTGAGGCCGCCCCGATCCTCGTGCGCCGGCCCGGGCTCCGCGGCCGCCCGCCCGGGACGGCGCCGGGGTACCCGTTTTGGCCCCCGCCGGGGCGCACCCGTAGACTCAGCGGGCTCCACCGGGGTGTGGCGCAGCTTGGTAGCGCGCTTCGTTCGGGACGAAGAGGTCGCAGGTTCAAATCCTGTCACCCCGACCACGTGAAGAAGGGCTCGGCCGCAGGCCGGGCCCTTCTTCACGTCGCACGGGTGGCAGGATTTGGGAGGAGCGACCCGCTCCCCCGCCGCCGACCTCGCGCCCGCGCCGAAGGCGCCCCACCGAGCCCCCGGCCGCGCAGCGCGCACACCGACGGCTCCTGTCACCCCGAAGGCGTCCGAGGCACCCGTCCCGCCTGAGCGCACACCCCAGCCCTCCAGATCAGGCCCGCCCCGACCCTCGAACGACAACCCGGCCCGACGACCGACGACCGAAGCCGTCGCCGCCCGGATGCCCTCGCATCTCCGGTAATGCGATGGCATTCCTGGATCGTGCGCCGCACACGTCGCGGCCCCGCCCGGCCGCGGGCGGAGTATCGTCGTCGGCATGAGCACCGCGCTCCTCGTTTGGGTCGTCAGCATGGCGCTGTGGATCGCCGTCATCGTGCTCTTCGTGAAGCTGACGCGCGGGATCCTGCGCCGCGGCTCGATGCGCCGCCGCTGACTCCGCGCGGCTCAGCGCGAGCAGTCGACGTACACGACCTGATCGCCTGACGCGCCGTCCGGGTAGGTCACCGACGCGACGCCGAACGTCGCGGTGACCTCGCCCCTGGTGCCCAGGCAGTCGGGCCAGCCGCCCTCGTGGTGGGAGCCGTCGACGGCGACCCACGGGATGCTCTCGGCAAATCCGTACGCGGTCCCGTCGGCCATCATCGTGACGACGTGGTCGCCGACCTGGACCGGTGCCGTCACGTCATGCGTGGTGCTGCGCCCCGAGCCGAGCACGTAGCCGAGGAACACCAGCAGCACCGCCCCGGCGGCCCGGAGCGCGATGAGTCCAGCTCCGGTCGGCGGTCCGAACGCATGCTCCGGCCGTTGCGTCTCGACAGACATCCGGACCTCCCCGTCGGCGTCGTGCTCAGTGTGCTCCTGTCCGCTCCGCCAGGGGCCTGCTTCGGGATGCGCCTGGTGCGCCGCCGTCGCGGTCAGGGCACCCAGACGGAGTGGTCGTGGGCGAAGACGACGTACCTCGGATCCAGGGCGTCGAGCACGCGCATCCAGTCGGGCGGCAGCGGCAGCGGTTCGCCGTGGCCCACGTCGTGCGCGCGCAGCGCGAGGACGTCGGAGGCGTACGCGTGCGCGCTGTCGTGGCTCTGCCCCGCGACCACGACCACGCCGTCGCCGCGCCGCGCCACGAGCGACTGGTGCCCGGCGGTGTGGCCTGGCGTCGGGATCAGCCGTACGCCGGGGAGGATCTCGGTCTCGCCGTCGAGCTCCTGCCACCGCGTGCCGGGCGGGTCGACGAGCTCGGGCAGCGTGTAGTCGACGGCGGTGCGCGCCTCGGCGAGCTCGGCCGCCTGCACGAAGAACGGCCGGCCCGCGAGCAGCGGGTTGCCCCCGCAGTGGTCGAAGTGCAGGTGGCAGTTGGCCACCTCGGTGATCTCGTCGCGCTGCAGTCCCGCGGCGCGCAGCGCGTCGTCCAGGGTCGGCGTGCGCGGCCGGTAGTGCGCGTCGACCTCGGGGTGCGACCCCATGCCGGTGTCGACGAGCAGGACACCGCCCTTGTGCTCGACGGCGTAGCCGAGCACCGCCTCGACCCGCGGCTGACCCGACGACGTCTCCGACCCGGGACGCACGAACCAGCCGAGGTCGACCCGGCGGATCCCCGCGCCGAGCAGGCCCGGGATCGCGTCAGCCATCGGGCTCCTCGCCGGTGAGGTCGCGGTCCTCGAGCTCCCAGGCGTGGTCGAGCATGTGCCAGGCCAGCCGCCGCACGAGGGTCTGCAGCTCCCACGTCCGTGCCTTCTCGCCGCGCGCGTTGACGTCGCGGATCCCAGCGACGACGTCCCGGCGGTAGGCCAGCAGCGCGTCGCGGTCCTCCCACGTCTCGATCGGCGCCTTCACGCCGACCTTCGGCGAGAACTCGCCGATCTCGGCGCGGTTCACGTGCCCGACGATCGCGTCGCGGCTGCGCCCGCCGCCGCGGGGTCCGAGGCGAAGCTCGGCCGAGACCCGCGCGGCCGTCGCGTCGAACGTCGTCCACGCGGCCTCGAGCAGCGCGATCTTGCGGTCGCACTCGGCGTCGGGCATCCGCCCCACCTCGGCCGACGCGGTGCGGCCGGAGACGCCGTAGTAGTCGGTCATGCCGGTGCCCTCGAGCTCCTCGACCACCCGCAGCCGCCCTAGCGCCGCGAACTCGTCGCCGTAGCCGGCCAGCTCCGCGACGCGTGCGTAGCGCGGCCGGTAGGACTCGAGCACCGCCAGCGCGTTGCCGCCCAGCCGGGCGCTGCGGTCCCACCCCGGCCAGTCGAACGCGCATGCCACGACGCGCTTCTTCGCGCCCTGCTCGACCATCACCCGCACGGTCCGCGCCATGGCCCGACGCTAGGACAGCGGCACCCCCGCGACCACCGGTACGCCGCGACCCGCCCGCGCGACCGCAGCGCCCGGCGCCCTCGACCGACGGACGCGGGGCTGCGCGGCGTAACCGGTGACGAGCCCGTGCTGCGGGAGTTCGAGGGGTGCGGCGTGGGAGCGCCCCCTAGGGTCGTGACCATGCTCGATCTCTACCGGTCCGCCATCGTCGACAGCGGCCGCTCCGCGGCGCTCTGGATGATGATCGGCTTCCTCGTCACCTACATCATCACGCGGGGCATCACGCGCAAGATCCGGGCGCGCAGCACCGCCGAGGTCGTGGTCGAGGAGTCCGGGCCGATCAAGGACATCCACATCGGCGGCGTGCACGTGCACCACCAGGTGTGGGGCATCCTGCTCGTCCTCATCACCGGCATGCTCGAGTTCCGGTTCCAGCCCTCGAGCCCGTGGGTCGAGATCCTCGCCGCGCTCTTCGGCATCGGCGCGGCGCTGGCCCTCGACGAGTTCGCGCTCTGGCTGCACCTCGAGGACGTCTACTGGAGCGACGAGGGCCGCAAGTCCATCGATGCGGTCATGGTCGCGGTCGTGCTCGGCATCGTCCTGCTCATCGGCGCCGCCCCCGCCGGCGTCAACTCGAGCACCGAGAACCAGTCGGCCTGGTTCGTCGTCGTGCTCGTCGTCTTCCACGTCGGCTACGTGATCCTGTGCCTGCTCAAGGGCAAGATCGTCACCGGCCTGGTCGGGTTCTTCGTGCCGATCCTCGGCCTCATCGGGGCCATCCGGCTGGCCAAGCCCGAGTCGTTCTGGGCCAAGCGCTGGTACGGCGAGGCCAAGCTCGCGAAGGCCGCCGAGCGCAACGCCGTCTTCGACGCCCGTCGCGAGGCGCTGCGCGACCGCTTCGGCGGCGCCCGCATCGGCTGAGACCACCCACCCCACCGCGTGTAACAGGCGTTTCTGGGGCTTCTGCCGCGAGAAACCCCAGCAACGCCTGTTACGTCCGTCCTTCGGGGGCGGACATGACAGAGCGGGTGGTACCGGAGGACCGGTACCACCCGCTCTGTGCGGTCAGCGACCTCGGATCAGCCGAGGGCCTTGGCCTTGATGGCGTCGAACTCCGCCTGGGAGATGACGCCCTGGTCCTTGAGCGCGGACGCCTTCGCGATCTCCTCGGTGGCCGAGGTGCCGGCCGGAGCCGCGACGCTCTGGATGTATTCACGCTGTGCTGCGTCGGCCGCCTTCATGGCGTCGATCGAGCGCTGCTGCATCCCCTTGCCGCGGACGATGAGGTAGATCAGGACCCCGAGCCACCACGCCACGACGATGAAGATGATCCAGATGGCCTTGGCGAAGCCGCCGAGGTCGTCGCTGCGGAAGATGTCGGCGAAGACCGACATCAGGACCCAGATCCAGAGGAAGAACAGGGTGAACCAGACGATGGACCACAGGACCTCGCCGGTGCCGAACTCTGCCAAGGTGCTCACGGAGCAGACCTCCATATAGATATCGATACCTGGCCCGCCGACGATTGGCTGGCGGTCCGTACGCCGACGGGCCAGGTGTTCCAGGGAGAGCGTAGGGCACCCTGACCACGTTCCCGGCCAGGCATCCGACCCGGGAGCGGCGATGTGCCTGCCCGCGACCCTGAGGCTCTCCGCTGCCGACGCTAGGCGTGGGAGCGCGCGTCCGGATCATCCGGTTGGGATGAACCCCGAAACGATCATGAGTTGCGGCGTGTCCGGCGCACGGACAGCCACCACGTGACACGCTGCCGAGGGCTTCGGGGCGGTCGGGAGGAGTAGTTGGTGGCGACGGCGACGACGACGTTCGTCCGCGGACGGGTCACCGACCGCACCGTGCTCCTGGTCGCCTCGTTCGGGGCGTTCCTGGCCTTCCTGGACGCGACGGTCGTCAACGTCGCCTTCCCCAACATCCGCGACTCGTTCCCCGACAGCACCATCTCCTCGCTGTCGTGGATCCTCAACGCCTACAGCATCGTCTTCGCGGCGTTCCTCATCGTCAGCGGCCGGATCGCCGACCTGCTCGGCCGTCGCCGCGCCTTCACCACGGGCGTGCTCGTCTTCACGATCGCGTCGGTCGTCTGCGCGCTCGCGCCGTCGGTCGGGTTCCTCGTCGGTGCCCGCGTCGTCCAGGCGCTCGGCGCCGCCGTGCTGGTGCCGGCGTCGCTCGCGCTCGTGGTCGAGGCGTTCCCCGCGGCCCGGCGCACCCACGCCGTCGGCCTGTGGGGTGCCTCCGCGGCGCTCGCCTCGGGCCTCGGGCCGCCCATCGGCGGCGCGCTGGTCGAGTGGGGCAGCTGGCGCTGGGCGTTCCTGGTCAACCTGCCCTTCGGCCTCGCCGCCCTCTGGGCCGGACGCCGCCTGCTCGTCGAGAGCCGCGCCCCGGGCCGGCGCCGGATGCCCGACCTCGTCGGAGCCGCGCTGTCGGCGCTGATGCTCGGCCTGCTGACCCTCGGCCTGGTGAAGGGAGCGGACTGGGGCTGGACGAACTGGCAGACCCTCGCCTGCTTCGTCGGCGCCGTCCTGCTCTTCGGCGGGTTCGTCGTCTCCTCGCGCAGGGCGCGCTCGCCGCTGCTCGACCCGGCGCTGCTCCGGATCCGCGCGTTCTCGGTCGGCAACACCGCGACGATCGTCGCGGGCATGGGCTTCTACGCCTACCTGCTCACCAACATCCTCTGGCTGCAGCTGGTCTGGAAGTACTCGATCCTCGTCTCGGGCCTCGCCGTCGTACCCGGCGCACTCGTGGCGGCGGTGCTCGCTGCGCTGCTCGGGCCGGTGGCGGAGCGCCGCGGCTTCCGGTGGGTGATCGTCCCGGGCGCGATCGTGTGGGCGCTCGCCTACGTCTGGTACGCCACGCGCGTCGAGGTCACGCCCGACTTCTGGGGCGCGTGGATGCCCGGCCAGATCCTGTCGGGCATCGGCGTCGGGGCGACCCTCCCGGTCCTCGGCAGCGCCGCTCTCGCCGCGGTCCCCGGCGGCCGGTTCGCGACCGCGTCGGCGGTGAACTCGAGCGCGCGGCAGATCGGTGCGGCGCTCGGCATCGCGGTGCTCGTCGTCATCATCGGTACGCCGTCTGCCCTCACGACGGTCGACGTGCTCCGGCACGGCTGGGTCTTCTCGTCCATCTGCTTCGGGCTCACCGCGGTGATCGCGCTGTTCCTCGGTCGTGTCCGCGCGGCCTCGGCCGAGGAGGAGGACGGCGACCCGGCGCTGCCCGCGATGGTCCGGCTCCCCGAGCGTCCCGCCCTCGCGGCGGCCGGCGGCGCCCTCGCGGCCGCACCACTCCTCTCGCGGCTCCCGGACGGCGCGCGCGAGCGGCTGGAGTCCGGTGCCGCACCCGTCGACCTCGCTGCGGGCGAGCTGCTCTTCCGCGAGGGCGACGCGGCGTCGGACATGTACGTCGTGAAGGCCGGGCGGCTCGAGGTCGAGACCGGTGGGCGCACCGTGCGCCAGCTCGGCGCCGGCGCTGTCCTCGGCGAGCTCGCGCTGCTCACCGGCGGCACGCGCTCGGCGTCGGTGCGCGCGCGGCGCGACAGCCGGCTGCTGCGCGTCTCGCAGGAGCACTTCCGCCGCGCCGTCGGCGACGACACCGACGCGCTCGGCGCGCTGTCGGGGGTGCTCGCCGAGCAGCTCGCCGACGGCCCGGCAGCAGGGGCCGCCGCTGCCCCGCAGCCGCGGCTGATCGCCGTCGTGTCCGCCGCCCCCGACTCCCCGGTCGCCGCCGTGGCCGACAGCCTCGCCGCCTCGCTGCGGCGCACGCTGCGCGTCGCGACCCCCGGGCGCATCGGCCCGGACGGGCTCGAGCGCGCCGAGGCGGAGAACGACCGCGTCCTGCTCGTCGCCGACGGCACCGACGACGACTGGTGGCGCATGTGCGTCCGCCAGGCCGACCAGCTCGTCCTCGTCGCGCCGTGGACGGCGCGCGCCTTCGACAAGCCGCCGCTCGGCCGTGCCGACGCCGACCTCGTCCTCGTCGGTGCCAGGCCGCCGCGCGACCAGGTGCGCGCGTGGGCGAGCGCCGTGCGGCCGTGGCAGGTGCTCTGCGTCGATCCCGCCGACCTCGACGCTGGTCTCCGACCGCTCGCCGTGCGCCTCGCCGGGCGCTCCGTCGGCCTGGTGCTCGCCGGTGGCGGCGCCCGCGCGATGACGCACATCGGCGTCCTCGCCGAGCTCGAGGAGGCCGACGTCCACGTCGACCGCGTCGCCGGCTCCAGCCTCGGTTCGATCGTCGCCGCCCTGTGGGCGTCGGGCCTCACGGCCGAGGAGATCCACGAGGTCTGCTACTCCGAGTTCGTCCGCGGCAACCCGTTCGGCGACTACACCGTCCCCACGGTCGCGCTGTCGAAGGGCAAGCGCGCCGAAGGGGCGCTGCGACGCTGGCTCGGCGACGCGTGGATCGAGGAGATGCCCCGCATCTTCCGCGCGTCGACCACCGACCTGCAGTCGCGCGCGGCCGTCGACCTGCGCAGCGGGCCGGTGGTCGAGGCGGTCATGGCCTCGATCGCGCTGCCGGTGCTCTTCGCGCCGCGTCGCAGCGGCCGGGCGCTGCTCGCCGACGGCGGCATCCTCGACAACCTGCCCGTGCGCCTGCTGACCGAGCGCGACGAGGGACCGGTCGTCGCGGTCAACATCGGCATGGGCGGTACGCCGTCGCCGCGCAGCGACGGTCCCGGCGCGACCGCCGTCGAACGGCCGGTGCGCATCCCGTCGCTGGGCGAGACGCTCATCCGCACGCTGTTCATCGGCAGCGGCGGTGCGGTCGACGCCGCGCACGACGCGGGCGCCGTCGTCGTCACGCCGTCGACGGCCGGCGTCGGGCTGCTCGAGTTCCACCAGCTCGACCGCATGGTCGAGTCGGGCCGCGCCGCTGGTCGCGCCCTCCTCGACGAGGCCGGCGACCTGCTGCGCTGAGCGCCGGGTTCAGGTGCGGCGCACGTCGATGATGTCGCCCTGAGCGGCCGCGGTGACCGTGCCCTTGGTGAACGACGCCGCGATCGCGTCGAGCGCCTCGTCGGTGCGCGCGGGCCCGTGGTGGAAGAGCACCAGATGGCGTACGCCGCACTCCTTGGCGAGGTTCACCGCGTCGTCGACCGTCGAGTGCGCGTAGGCGTCGGCGAGGCGGCGCTCGCTCTCCACGAACTGCGCGTCGTGCAGCAGGACGTCGACGTCGTGGATGAGGTCGCGGACCTCGTTGTCGATGCCCCCGGAGATCACGTGGTCGGGCACGTAGGCGATCGAGCCCGACTCGTCGCTGATGCGGTAGCCGAAGGTGCGGCCGCCCTTGTGGCGCACCTCGGTCGCGCGCACCCGGAAGCCCTCGATCGTGTGGTAGCCCGAGTCGAGCGCTGAGAAGGTCCAGCTGCCCTGGAGGCCCTCCGGGGTGATCGGGAAGTTCGGCGGGGCCATCGCGGCCGCCAGCAGGTCGCGCCCGGTGCGGCCGTTCTGCGCCGGGACGTACAGGTCGACCTGCGCATCGGGCCGGTCGCCGGCGACGAAGAACGGCAGACCCTGCACGTGGTCCCAGTGCAGGTGGCTCACCAGGATCGAGCCGCGGTAGGGCTGTCCGCCCAGGCGCGGGGTGAGATCGCGCAGCCCCGTCCCGGCATCGAGCACCAGCGACGGCGTATCGCTCCCGTCGGGCACCACGGCGACGCACGACGTGTGGCCGCCGTACCGGACGAAGTCGGCACCGGGCGCCGGCGTGGAGCCGCGGACGCCGAGCAGGATCAGACGCACGCGGCGCAGCGTAGAACGCATCGCGGGACGCGGAGGGGTTACGGACCCGTTCGGGCGAAGTGTCTGCCAGACGACACTTCCCGGCCGGCGCGTCGTCGGGCTCCGACGACCGCCGACTAGCGTGGTGCCGTGATCTGGACCGGGACGTGCAGCAGCCGTGGCTTCGCCCTCCTCGCGGTCGGCGTGACGGTGCTGCTCGTCGGCGTCGGGATCGGCACGATCATCGCCCTGCAGGGCACCGGCGTGCCGCTGGCGCTCGGGTGGGTGCTCGCGCTCGTCGGCGTCGTCACCGGCATCACCGGGTGGCTGCTGTCGTCGCTGGAGGTCCGCATCGACGCCGAGCGCTTCGTCGTCGCCTTCGGGCCGTTCGGCCGGCCGCGACGGGTCATCCGCCTCGCCGACGTGCGCGAGGTGTCGGCGATCGTCGTCGAGCCGCGCGAGTGGGGCGGCTGGGGCTACCGCTGGATGCCCTGGGCGCGCGCGAGCGCGGCCGTGATCCGGCGCGGACCGGGCATCGAGGTCGTCCTCCTCGACGGGAAGCGCTTCGCGGTCACCGTCGACGACGCCGTCACCGGTGCTAAGGCGGCGTCGGCAGCGCTCGACGCGCTGCCGCGCTGACGCGTCAGGTGAACTGCAGGTAGACCCACGGGCTCGACGCGGCGAGCGTGTACGACGTCGCGTCGGCGGCCACCGAGGCCATGATCCGGAACGGGATCCCGAGCGGCCGGCTCGACCTGAGGGTCGCGAAGCCGCGCGAGGTGAAGTCGAGCCTCCCGCACGAGACCCGCGCGACCGTCGACCACCGGCCGGCCTGGAAGGCCTGCACGGTCGTGCTGTAGCAGCGGCCGGGGCGGAACGGGAGCACGGTGATGATCTGCTTCGGGTCGGTCGCGTGGAACAGGTACAGCGACCCGACCTTCTTGTAGTAGCCGCTGAGCGACACCGCGACGAGGGGCTTGATCTTCGGCGACGTGGTCGCGCCCGAGGCCGCCTCGTAGCGCTGGTCGCCGTCGAACCGCACGACGAAGGTGGTCCGGCTGCGCAGCGAGAAGCGCACGACGGCGTTCCCGCGCGAGTCGACCTTCACGTGCGAGATGAGGCGGCTTCCGCCGTAGCCCCACGACAGCGGTCGCGCGTAGACGTAGACGTCGCGACGGTCGTACGACGGGCCGAGGTGCACGGTGACGGTGACGCGCGAGCCGTACGCCCACGACGTCGCGACCGCCTTGATCGTCACCGCGGTGCGCAGGCGGGTCAGCGTCAGGCTGGCGATCGCGTCCGACGACGCGTGCGTCGCGTCGCCGGTCCACGTCGCGCGCCACGTGACCACGCCGCCGACTACGCCGGCGTCGCGGTAGGAGAACGCGCCGTTCGCGCCGGTGCGCACGGAGATGACCGCGCTCGTCCCGGCGAGGTCGGTGCGCCGCAGGGCCACGAGCTGGTCGCCCAGCGGGGAGCCGCCCGACGTCAGCGTCCCGGACACGGTGTAGGCGACGCCGCGGACGACGGTGGTCGGAGCGGTCAGCGTCATCGCGCTGGCGTTGCGCGACGCGACGACCGACGCCGTGGCGGTCACCG
>JBGAJT010000190.1:0-7049 GCA_044224785.1 Candidatus Nanopelagicales bacterium
GGTGTCGGGGTCAACTCGCCGTGGGCGCTGCGGCACGCGTTCAACAGCTTCGATCAGTGGCCGGTCAACATCGGGTTCCTCGGTCGCGGCTCGTCGTCGGATGAAGCGCCCCTCATCGAGGCGCTCGTCGAGGGAGGCGCGTGTGGCTTCAAGGTGCACGAGGACACCGGTGCGCACCTGCGCTCGCTCGACACCTGCCTGACGGTGGCCGAGGAGCACGACGTGCAGGTGGCCGTGCACACCGACGGCCTCAACGAGGGGCTGTCGGTGGAGGACACCCTCGCGGTGTCCGACGGCCGCGTGTTCCACGCGTACCACGTCGAGGGCTGCGGCGGCGGGCACACGCCGGACGTGCTCCGGCTCGCCGGGGTGCCGCACGTGCTCGCGTCGTCGACCAACCCGACGTTGCCCTACGGCCGCGATGCCGTCGCCGAGCACTTCGCCATGATCTTCAACGTCCACGCGCTGCGGCCCGACCTGCCGAGCGACGCCGCGATCGTGCGCGCCCGCGTGCGCGCCGCGACGATGGCCGGCGAGAACGTGCTGCACGACCGCGGCGTCATCCCGATCACGAGCAGCGACGCGCAGGGGATGGGGCGCGCCGGCGAGACCGTCCGTCGCACCTTCCAGCTCGCTGCCGTCTCGAAGCCGGCCGACGACGACAGCCCCCACGACAACGCGCGGGTGCTGCGCTATCTCGCGAAGCTCACCGTCAACCCGGCGCTGGCCCACGGGCTCTCGCACGAGGTCGGGTCGCTGCAGCCGGGCCGGATGGCCGACATCGTGCTGTGGTCGCCTGCGACGTTCGGCGCGAAGCCGTGGATGGTCCTGAAGTCGGGGCTGCCCGCGTGGGGCACCGTCGGCGACCCGAACTCGGTGGTCGACGTCGCGGAGCCGCGCGTGATCGCCGCGCAGTTCGGCGGCATCGGGGGAGCGGCCGTCGACTCGTCGGTGATCTTCACCAACGCCGCCGCTGTCGAGTCCGGCGACGACGTGTTCCCGACCCGTCGGCGCCGCGTCGCGGTCCGCGGGTGCCGCGACGTGTCGCTCGCCTCGATGCTGCACCACCGGCCGTCGGCCTCGGTGTCGGTCGACCCGACGGGCGCCGGCGTCAGCCTCGACGGCGAGCGGCTGCACATGGACCCGGTCGAGTCGGTCCCGCTGAGCCGCCTCTACTTCCTCTGACCGCCCGGCCCGAGACGGAGCACCGACCGAGACGTAGAACCTGCAGCGGCTCGAGCCGCACCACGTTCTACGTCTCGGTGTCGTGGCGCAGGGCGACGAGGACCGCCGACGTCAGGGTCGCGACGAAGGCGTCGTCGATGCTGTCGCCGCGCACGAGCAGGCGGTGGACGAGCGTGCCCGCGAGGACGTCGTAGAGCAGGTCGCAGCGCTCGTCGGCGCGCGCCCGCGAGATCTCGCCGCGGGCGACGGCGCGGTCGAGGCCGTCGGACACCAGGCGCCGGGCCGGCTCGATCATCGACCGCTCGACGGCGTCGCGGAGGTCGACGTCGCGGCCGGCCTCGGCCACGACCGCGAGGTACGCGGCCCGCGCCTCGGGGGTGGAGTAGACCTCGGCGCACGCGCGCACCGCACCGGCGATGTCGGTGGCGGCGTCGTCGCTGGGCTCGATGCGGGCCGAGGCGAGCAGCTCGGCCACGGCCGCGACGGCGAGGTCGCTGCGCGAGGAGAACCGGCGATACACGGTGGTCTTGGCGACCCCGGCCCGCGACGCCACGCCCTCCACCGTGAGCCCGGCCCAGCCGCTCTCGGCGAGCACCTCGCGGGTGGCGGCCAGGATCGCGGCGTCGGCCTTGGTGGAGCGCGGCCGGCCACGGCGCGCCGGCCCAGGCGCGGCGGGCGCCGTCGCGGGAGGCCCCGCGGGGGAGGGCAGCGCGGTGGAGGAGCTCATCAGCGGCACTCTCCCACGCAGGCGGCCCGCGGCGGTCCTGGCCACCCGAGATGGCCCCCGGAGCGGCGTACGGCGCACCGACCCGGGAACTAGTGATACGATACGTAGCGTACCGAAAAGAACAACGAAAGGAGGCGGCCATGTCCGCCACCACCCGTCTTGTGGACGTGAGCGCGACCGGTGCGGTCGCCGAGGCCGTCACCACGGCCGAGCCCGCGCGCACCCGGCTCGCGCTGCAGCTCGCCGTCGCCGTCGCCCTGGGCACGCTCGCCGCGGTCCTGACCACCTGGGCGCTGCTCTCGACGATGACCCTGCAGATGTCCTTCTAGGACCTCCCTCGCGGCACCGCCGCACGCCCGGTGAGAGGATCGGCGGGTGAGCAACGCCGTACCCCCCGCTGGCCGCCTGCCCCTCCGGGGCGCCATCGACCTCGCCGCGCTCGCCGCGGCCAAGGAGGCCCAGGCCGCCGCCGAGCAGCGCCTGGCCGAGGCGGGCGACGTGCCGGTCGGCCTCGTCGTCGACGTCACCGAGGAGACCTTCCAGGCGGAGGTCCTCGACCGCTCGTTCACCGTCCCCGTGGTCATCGACCTGTGGGCCGACTGGTGCCAGCCGTGCAAGGCGCTCACCCCCGTGCTCGAGGCGCTCGCCGCCGAGGACGCCGGTGCCTGGGTGCTCGCGAAGGTCGACGTCGACGCCGAGCAGCGCATCGCCGCCGCGTTCCAGGTGCAGTCCATCCCCACGACCTTCGCCGTCATCAAGGGCCAGCCCGTCCCGCTGTTCCAGGGCGCGCTCCCCACGGCCGAGGTGCGCCAGTACCTCGACGAGCTGCTGCGCGTGGCCGCGGCCAACGGCGTCACCGGCCGGGTCGCCACCGAGGGCGAACCGGTCGAGGCGGTCGAGGAGGAGCCGCCGGGCGACCCGCGCTTCGACGCCGCCTACGACGCCATCGAGGCCGGCGACTGGGACGCCGCCGAGGCGGCCTACCGCGCGGTGCTGGCCACCGCTCCGAACGACGCCGAGGCTGCTGCCGGCCTCGCCCAGGTGGCGCTGCTGCGCCGCACCGAGGGCGTCGACCCGGCCACGGTGCTGGCCGACGCCGAGGCCGATCCCGACGCGCTCGACAAGCAGTCGCTCGCGGCCGACTACGAGCTGCTCACCGGCCGGGTCGACGAGGCGTTCGCACGCATCGTCGAGCTCGTCCGCCGCACGTCCGGTGACGAGCGCACCGCGGCGCGCGACCACCTGCTCTCGCTGTTCGCGCTCGTCGGCGAGTCCGACCCGCGCGTCACGCGCGCCCGTGCGGCGCTCGCCAGCGCGCTGTTCTAGCCGGGCACGACCTCTCTAGCCGGTGACGACCTCGGGGTCCGGTCCGTCCGCCTCGAGGCCGCCGTCGAACTCGAAGTCGCCGTAGGCGCGCTCGTCCTCGCGGGGCTCGATGTGCGTCTGGACGTGCACGCCGTCGAGCGACTCCCGGATCTCCGCCTCCACGGTCTCGACGAGGTCGTGCGCCCTCGCCACGGTCCAGGCGCCGGGCACCAGGACGTGGAAGGCGACGTAGCGCTCGCGCCCGCTCTCGCGGGTCTGCAGCCCGTGGAAGGACACCTCGTCGGTGCCGTGCCGGTGCAGCACCTCGGTCACGGCCGCGACGTCGTCCTCGCCGAGCGCCCGGTCGAGGAGCGACGAGGTCGACGACGTCACCAGGCGCGTGCCCACCACGAGGATGTTGATCGCGACGGCGATGGCGACCAGCGAGTCGAGCGGCAGCCAGCCGGTGATCGCCACGAGCGCGACGCCGACGAGGACGCCGGCCGAGGTCCAGACGTCGGTCATCAGGTGCTTACCGTCGGCGACCAGCGTGACCGAGCGCTCGCGGCGCCCGACGCGCAGCAGGAGCAGGCCGACGGCGCCGTTCACGAGGGTGGCCGCCAACGAGATGAGCAGGCCGATCCCCAACGACTCCAAGGGTTCCGGGTGCAGCAGCCGGTTGACCGCCGACACGATGATGACGGCGGCGGCGACGAAGATCATGAGGCCTTCGAGGCCCGCGGAGAAGTACTCCGCCTTCGCGTGGCCGTAGTGGTGCGAGGAGTCGGCCGGCTTGGCCGCGACCGTCAGCGCGACGAGCGCGATGATCGCGGCGACCAGGTTGACCACCGACTCGGCGGCGTCGGAGAGCAGGCCGACCGACCCGGTGATGAGGTAGGCGCCGGTCTTCAGCGAGATCGTGACGACGGCGGCGCCGATCGACAACCAGGCATAGCGGGTCAGCGACACCTGCTCGGTCATGCCGTGGTCACCTCCGCCCGTCGATCCTCCCAGAGCCCGCGGCCCGAGTCCCGGCGCGACGACCCCGCGGGCTCAGCGGCCGGAGGGCTGCTGCTGGGTGACGCAGTGCACGTTGCCGCCGCCGAGCAGGATCTCGCGGCCCGGCACGGTGAGCACCCGGCGTCCCGGGAAGAGCTCCTCGTACGCCGCGACCGCGGCCGCGTCGTTCGGGTCGTCGAACAGCGGCAGCACGACGATGCCGTTGCCGATGTAGGAGTTCACGTAGGAGCCGGCCAGCCGCTCGCCGGCGGCGCGCGGCTGCGAGCCGGGGACGGCGTCGACGCCGTCGGCCTCCTCGGCCGTCATGTGCAGCGGTCCGGGCTGGAGCAGCTTCACGACGCGCAGCGGACGGCCCTGCGCGTCGGTCGCCTTCTCGAGGATCGCGAGCGCCTCGGCGGACCGCTCGTACTGCGGGTCGTCCTGGTCGTCGGTCCACGTGAGCATCACGACGCCGGGGGAGGCGAAGCGGGCGAAGTTGTCGATGTGGCCGTCGGTCTCGTCGTTGACGACGCCGCGCGGCAGCCAGATCACCTTCGACGTGCCGAGGTGCGCGTGGAGCTCGGCCTCGATCTGCTCGCGGGTGAGGTCGGGGTTGCGGTTGGGGTTGAGCAGGCACTCCTCGGTCGTGAGCACCGTGCCCTCGCCGTCGACGTCGATCGAGCCACCCTCGAGGATCAGCGACGGGCGGTAGACCGGGACCCCCTGGAGGTCGCAGATCTTGGGGCCGACGAGGTCGTCGGCGTCCCACGGGAAGTACAGGCCGCCGCGCAGTCCGCCCCACGCGTTGAACGACCAGGAGACGCCGCGCACGTCGCCGGCGTCGTCCACGACGAAGGACGGGCCGGTGTCGCGCACCCACGCGTCGTCGGTCGTCGTCTCGACGAGGCGGACGTGGTCGGGGAGCAGCCCGCGGGCCACGGCGTACTGCCGGTGCGAGACCAGGACGGTGACGTCCTCGGCGCTCGCGATGGTCTCGATGAGCGTCCGCCACGCGCGCTGCGCGGGCTTCGCGCCGTCGCGCCAGTTGTCGGTGCGCTCGGGCCAGACGAGGAAGCAGCCGGCGTGGTCGTCCCACTCGGCAGGCATCCGGTAGCCGTCGGCAGCAGGGGTGGAGGTCAGCGTCGCGGACATGCCGGTCAGCGTGCCAGAGCGGCCGCCCGCGTCCAGCACCGGTCGGGCGCTGCGTCGTCGTGCCGCTGTCCGGGTCGGAGCGTCGGGCGGCCTACCCTCGGAGGATGGGCCACGACCACGCGCACGGGATGTCCGCCGGAGGGCGGCACCGGTCGCGGCTGCTCGTGGTGCTCGGCATCACCCTGGTGGTGCTCGTGGTCGAGGTGGTCGGCTCCTGGCTGACCGGGTCGCTCGCGCTGCTCGCCGACGCCGGCCACATGCTCACCGACGCCGCGGGCATCACCCTCGCGGTGCTCGCGGTGACCTTCGCGTCGCGCCCGGCCACGCCCGAGCGGACCTTCGGCTACTACCGCCTCGAGATCCTCGCGGCTGTCGCGAACGCCGTGCTGCTCGGGGTCATCGCCGTCTTCATCCTGTGGGAGGCGTGGCAGCGCTGGCAGGACCCGCCGGGCATCGAGGGCGGGCTCATGCTCGCGTTCGCCGCGGTCGGGCTGGTGGCCAACCTCGTAGGCCTGCTGGTGCTGCGCGACGGCGCGTCGGAGAGCCTCAACGTGAAGGGCGCCTACCTCGAGGTGCTCGGCGACCTGCTCGGCTCGGCCGCCGTGATCGTCGCCGCCCTGGTGATCCTCGCGACGGGGTGGCTGCAGGCCGACGCCGTCGCGTCGGTGGCCGTGGCGCTGATGATCCTGCCGCGCACCTGGACCCTGCTGCGCGAGGCGGTCGACGTCCTGCTCGAGGCGACGCCGCGCGGGGTCGACCTCGTCGCCGTGCGCCAGCACATCCTCGACACCCCTGGCGTCATCGGGGCGCACGACCTGCACGCGTGGACGATCACGTCGGGACTGCCGGTGCTGTCGGTGCACGTAGTCGTCACCGACGAGGCGCTCGCCGACGGGGGAGCGGGGCGCGTGCTCGACGAGCTCGCGCACTGCCTCGCCGACCACTTCGACGTCGAGCACTGCACGTTCCAGCTCGAGCCCGCCAGCCACGCCGACCACGAGTTCCACGGCCACGCCTGACCGCCGAGATGCCGCGAGGCGCGGTGGATCGGCGCCTCGCCACCTGCCGCCGTCTACTCGGGGCGGACGTCGAGGCCGAGCGACTCGGCGAGGGTGACGGCCTGCTGCCAGTGGATCACGGCACCGCGCAGGGAGGTCGCGAACGGGTCGAGGCCGGTGAGGTCGCTGCCGCGCAGGTCGGCCTCGCTGAGGTCGGCGCCGCGCAGGTTCGCCGCCGACAGGTCGACGCCGCGGAAGGTGGCGCCCGACGCCTGCAGGTCGGCCATCTCGGCCTCGCGCATCCGGACGTCGGTCCAGGTGCTGCGGCGCAGGTCGGCGTGCGCGAGGTCGACGAACGACCAGTCGCCGCCCTCGACCGTCAGCGCCGTGAACGAGCAGCGCGAGAAGGTCGAGCCCGACAGCTTGCAGCCGACGAAGTGCGCGTCGAAGAGGTTGGAGCCGCTGAAGGTGCACGAGACGAACGCCGAGCTGGTGGCCCGCGCCGCGTTGAGCCGGACGTCGCGGAACGTGCACTGCGCGAACATCGCGCCCTCGACGACCGCCTCGGTGAGGTCGACGCCGGTGAAGACGACCCCCTCGTACGCCGTGCCCCGCAGCTCGACGCCATACCAGTCCTCGCCGGACACGCGCTCGCCCGGCTCCAGCTCACGACCCGGCTCCGC
>JBGAJT010000191.1:0-7037 GCA_044224785.1 Candidatus Nanopelagicales bacterium
GCGACACCAAGACCTACAAGGCCAAGGTGATCGGCACCGACCCGATGACCGATGTGGCCATCCTCAAGATCGACGCCAGCGGCCTGCCCGCCGCCACCATCGGTGACAGCTCCAAGCTCCGCGTGGGCGACATCGTGCTCGCGGCGTTCGGAGGCACCCCGGTCGGCGACATCGGCGGCGTCCAGATCCTGCTCAGCCTGATGGGTGCCGGCTTCATCCTCGGCGGCCTCGTCTTCGGCATCGCGCTGTTCCGCGCGGGCGTCCTGTGGCGCTGGGCCTCGGGCCTGCTCGCGATCGCGACTGTCGGCACCGCGGCGCTCGCCGTCCTGCCCGACTCGTTCAACCGCCCGATGGCCGCCCCCACCGGCATCGCGCTCATCGGCCTCGGCGTCTCGCTCATCCGCACCACGCGGAGCAGCGCGACCGTCGTGGCGAGCGACGAGCTCGAGCGCGTGTCCGCGTGACCATCACGCTGCACCGCGCCGGGCGGTCGGGGCTCGCGCCCCGGCCGCCCCGCAGCTGGCCGCTCCCCGTGGCCCTGGTGCTCCTCAGCCTGGTGCCGGTGATCGCCGGCACCCTTCGTCTCGTGCAGCTCCTCGGCGGTCCGGCGGTCATCCATGCCGACCACCGCTTCGACAGCTCGCCCGCACCCGTCGTGGTCCACGTCGTCGGCGCGATCGTCTTCGCGCTCGTCGGCGTCCTGCAGCTCGTGCCCCGGTTCCGGCGTCGGCACCTGCGCTGGCACCGCCGGGCCGGCCGCGTCCTCGCCGTCGCGGGTCTGCTCGTCGCCGGCTCCGCCCTCTGGATGACGCTGTTCTTCGAGCAGAAGGCGGGCACGACCGACCTGCTCTACGCCTTCCGGCTCGTGTTCTCGGCGGGCATGGCCGCCTGCCTGGTCCTCGGGGTCACGTCCGTGCGGCGCGGCGACCTCGCCGCCCATCGCGCGTGGATGATCCGGGCGTATGCCATCGCCGTGGCCGCGGGGACGCAGGCGTTCACCGTCGGCCTCGGCGGCGCGCTGATCGGCACGTCGGGGATCCGCTACGACGCGCTCATGGGCGCGGCGTGGGTCATCAACCTCGGGATCGCCGAGTGGGCGATCCGTCGGCCCGCGCGCCGCGCTCGCCGTGCGCATGCGGCCGCTCTCGCGCAGGTGCTCGCATGACCGCCCCGCGGCAGTACGAGCTGCGGGTCGACGGCCGTCTCGACGAGCGCTGGTCGGAGTGGTTCGACGGGCTCGTCGTCGACAGCCGCGACGACGGCACGACCACGTTGACCGGGCCGGTCGCCGACCAGGCGCAGCTGCACGGGATCCTCGCCCGAGTGCGCGACGTCGGTGTCACGCTGCTCAGCTGCCGCGTGCTCGACCGCTGAGGGTCAGCCGGGGATCAGGCCGAGCTCGCGACCGCGGCGCACCGCGGCCCGCCGGCTCGTGACGTCGAGCTTGGTGTAGATGCGCTTGGTGTGCGTGCGCACGGTGTTGAGCGACAGGAACAGGTGCCGGGCGATCTCCGGCCCGTCCAGGTCGGAGGCGAGCAGGCCGAGCACCTCGAGCTCGCGGGCGCTGAGCGGGTCGGCGAGGCCGCCGCTGCCGACCGCGCGCTCCTCGGCCGCCGGACCGACGGCCGCGAGCAGCGTCGCGGCGTACGCCGACGAGCCCGGCTGCCGCACGAGCGCTGCCAGCGGTGCGGCGAGCAGCGAGCCATGCCGGGTGAACGGGCGCTTCCAGCCGTCCGGCGCCGCGAGCTCGACGGCACGGCCGAGGGCCTCGAGGTCGTCGTCGGCGGCGAGCGCGAGCAGGACGAGACCGTCGATCGTGGAGGCCACGCGCCCTCCCTCGGTCGACGCGTCGACGAGGCGCTGCAGCAGCATCGCGGCGTCGGAACGGGCGGCTGCGTCGCCGGCGAGGCGGCCGCGGGCGAGGAGCACCTCGGCGTAGGTGAGGTGCTCGAACTCGCGCAGGTACATCAACGGGTCGGCGGCGCCGAGGTGCCGTTCCCGGGCCCATGCCTCCGCGGCCTCGAGGTCGCCGAGCCGCAGCTGCACCCGCACGGCGGCGGCGCGCAGCGGACGGACGTCGGGCGAGAAGTCGCCGAGGTGGACCTGCTGCGCCTCGGCCAGCAGGTCGAGAGCGCCGGTGAGGTCGCCCTGCGCCTCGGCGAGCAGCGCGGCGACCGCGCGCGAGCGACCGGCGTAGCGCGGCAGCCCCAGCGGCTCGCCGAGAGTGCGCGCGGCCTCGAGGTTCTCGCGGGCAGCATCGAGATCCCCTCGCTCCAGGGCGATCTCGGCGATCCCCACCCGGACGTCGGCCGCACCGCGCCGGGTCCCGTCCGACGTCGCGTGGCCCCACGCCTCGGCGTAGATGTCGGCGGCAGCGGTGAGCCGGCCCTGCACCGAGACGATCTCGGCGAGGGTGAGGTAGCAGCCGAGCGCGTCGGACCAGTGCCCGCCGCGCACCAGCCCCGCGACGCAGAGCTCGTAGAGCCGGAGGGCGTCGTCGAGCTCGCCGCTCGCCCAGTAGGCGAGACCTGAGAGACCCGCGGCGCCTGCGCGCACGACGTCGTCGTCGGGGGCCGCGGTCTCCATCACCTGCGCAGCGAACCGGTGCGTTGCGGGCAGGTCCCCCGACACGAGGGCGAGTCCCGCCCGGTAGAGGTCGACGGCACCCGGGATGCGGGCGAGCTCGGCGTGGTCGACGGCGACCAGGTCGCTGCCGGGCAGCGGCGTCCCGTCGATGAGGGCCGCGATCTCGGGGAGCTGCGCGGCGAGGGCCTCCACCCTCGGCGCGACGGCCGCGAACTCGTTGGTCGCCATGAGGCCGCCGATGAGGCCGACCGCGAGCACCGGTCGCCGCGACACGATCTCGGGCGGGAAGTCGTCGGCCCACCGCCGGATCGTGGCCTCCCTGCGCTCGCGACGGAGGTCGGGCACGGCCCGCTCGACGAGATCGGCGGCGAGGGCGACGTCGCCGCCGGCGAGGGCGTGGCGCACGGCCGCGGCCGGTTCCCCGGCGTCGGCGTACCAACGGCTCGCCCGCAGGTGCAGGCCCACCTCCTCGTCGGGGTGCTCCGCGCGCAGGTGCGCGCGCAGGACCTCGCCGAACAGGTGGTGGTAGCGGTACCAGCGGCGCTCGGCGTCGAGCGCGACCACGAAGAGGTTCGCGCGGTCCAGCGACTCGAGCACCGCCTGGCTGCCGGTCGCGTCGAGCACCGCGTCGCACAGCGGGCCGCACAGCCGGTCGAGCACCGACGTGCGCAGCAGGAAGCCGCGCACCTCGTCGCCCTGCTGCGACAGCACCTCGTCTACGAGGTAGTCGACGACGAAGCGGTCCGTGCCGGCGAAGCCGGAGACGAACGCACCGATGTCGTCGCGTCCCTGGATCCCGAGGGCGGCGAGCTGGAGGGCCGCGGCCCAGCCCTCGGTGCGCGCCTCGAGGGTGGCGACGTCGTCGGGGCCGATCGCGAGGCCCTGCACGTCGGCGAGGTAGGTCGTGGTCTCGTCCACGGTGAAGCGCAGGTCGCCGGCACGGATCTCGGTGAGCTCGCCGCGCGCCCGCAGCCGCGCGAGGGGCAGACCGGGATCGGCCCGGGTCCCGAGCAGCACGTGCAGGTTCGGCGGGCGGTGGTCGAGGAGGAAGGCCAGCCCCTCGGCGATGTCGGGGCCGTCGACGAGGTGGTAGTCGTCGAGCACGAGCACGACGTCGTCGCTCACGTCGGCCAGGTCGTTGAGCACCGCGGTGAGCAGCGACGGCGTCGCCGGCTGCCCTGCCTCCAGGACGGGGAGCACTCCGGCGCCGACACCGGGTACGGCGCGTCCGAGGGCGGTCACGGCGTACTGCCAGAAGAGCGGCGCCTGCGCCTCGCTCTCGTCGAGGGACACCCAGGCCACGGCTCGCGGCGCGGCGCTCGCTGCCCAGTCGCTGAGGATCGTCGTCTTGCCGAAGCCGGCCGGAGCCGACACCACCGTCAGCGCGCCGCGCACCCCGGCCTCGACGCGGTCGGTCAGGCGGGAGCGCTCGACGAGCGAGCTGCGGCGCTGGGGCACCTGGAGCTTGGTCGCGACCAGCGTGCTCGCCATCGCACCTCCCCTCGCCCCGTCCCGCGCCCGACCCTAGTGGCGCGAGCGGGGCCGGGTTCCTGCGGGCGTGAGCGCTCCTCCCCGGTCGCGAGGTTTGGCGACGGACGCTGAGGTCATGGGTCGTGCTCCCCGAGAGGGCGGAGACGCCCATGTGCGTGAGCTGCGGGTGCGGTGCACCCCACGAGAAGCACGGCGACAACGGCAACATCACGATCGACGACCTCGAGCGCGCGGCGCAGGCCGCCGGCATCTCGACGACGCAGGTCGCGGACAACATCAGGTCCGCGGTCTGACGCAGCACGCGGACAGGCCGCCCGGCGTTCTCGCCGGGCGGCCCGTTCGTGTCAGCGCACGGCGTCGAGGAGGTCCTGGGGGGTGAGGCCGAGCTGCGACCAGCTGGGGCCGAGCGACTTCGTGCCGCCCGCGGTCTCGACGCCGTAGTTGGTCACCATGATGTCGAGCAGCAGCGAGTCGGTCCGCCAGACCATCGCCTGGATCGTCTTGCGCGCCGCGAACGCCTTGTTGGCGTAGGCGAAGACCTTGCCGTCGTTCCCGCTCACGAGCGTGACGACGCCGGGGGTGCCGCGCGACATGTCGAACGACGGCGGGAAGTACGCCTGGTTCGCAGTGCCGTCCGCGTCCTCCGGGTTGTTGCCCGAGACGGCGACGGTGACGAGGTAGTCGCCCTTCGCCGTCGAGACCGCGACCTCGACCGACCTCTGCCGCAGGTGCGATCCCACGGCCCACAACGGTTTGCGCGCCGCGTCGTACCCGCTCGGCGGTTCGTAGTAGTCGACGCCGGGCGTGGTCGAGAGCACCGTCCCGCCGCCCGCCGCCACGACCCGCTTCGCGATGGCCGAGACGTACGCAGCGCTGGGCCACGCGGAGTTGGGCACGCCCGAGCTGCCGTACACGTCGCTCGGTGCGGTCGTCGGCTCCGGCGTGGGGGCGGGCGAGCTGGCAGCCGCGCCCACGCCGGATGCGGGGCCGGTCGCACCGCTGCTCCCCCGCGGGGCTGGCACCTGCACCAGCGACGCGGTCGCCCCGACGACGAGGACGAGCCCCGCCGCAGCGCCGACGACGGACGTGCCGCGACGGACGAGCCGCCGACGGCGGCCGACGTGCACGGCGTGGTCGAGGGTCTGCACGGTCGTCGTCCGCGGCGGGACGGCGCCCGCGACGACGTCCTCGAAGGCACGGCGCAGGGCGAGCTCGTCGTCGGTCAGGTTCATGAGAGGTCTCCACTCGTCTCGAGCGACGGGGCGGCGAGCACGTGCCGCAGGGTGGCGAGCGCGCGGCTCGACTGGCTGGTGACGGTCCCGGTCGAGATCCCCAGGATCCGGGCGGTCTCGGCGACCGAGTAGTCCTCCCAGTAGCGCAGGACGACGATCTCCCGCTGCGAGGAGCCGAGCCCGGCGAGCGCCTCGAGCAGGCGCCCGTCAGGCGGTTCGAGGGGCGATGGTCCGGCGACGTCGGGCAGGTCCTCGGGCGCTCGCGCGAGCTCCCGTCGTACGCCGCGATGCAGCGAGGTGCGGAAGCGGTTGACCAGGGTGGTGGTCGCGTACGCATCGCGGGCCGCGGGGTCGCGGACGCGCGACCACGAGGCGTAGACCCGGATGAGGGTCTCCTGCACGAGGTCGTCGGCCTGGTGCCAGTCGCCGCACAGCAGGTACGCCGTACGCCGCAGCCGCACCATGGCGGTGGCCGCCCAGGTGCGGAAGTCCCCCTCGATGCTCACACCTCCTAGACTCCCGGACCCCCGCCCCGTGCTGCACGCGACCCGGACGACTTTCCGGCGGCGTCGCCACGACCCCGCGCTCGGGGAGAGACTGGCGGTCCGAGCGGTCGACCGAGGAGTCCTCATGCGGGTGGGTGTGCACGTCGTCAACTTCAGCTTCCCGACGCCGGAGCTCGGACCGATGCTGCGCGAGGTCGGCACGGTCGCCGACGAGGTGGGGCTCGACAACCTCTCGGTGATGGACCACTACTTCCAGCTCGAGTTCATGGGTCGCGCCGAGGACCCGATGCTGGAGGCGTACACGACCCTCGGCTTCCTCGCCGCCGCGACGCGCGACGTCGAGCTGCAGGTCGTCATGACCGGCGTGACCTACCGCTACCCGGGGCTGCTCGCGAAGATCGTGGCGACGCTCGACGTCCTCTCCGGCGGCCGCGCGGCGCTGGGCATCGGGGCCGCCTGGTACGAGCGCGAGCACCTCGCGCTCGGTGTGCCGTTCCCGCCGGTCGCGGAGCGCTTCGAGCGGCTCGAGGAGACCCTGCAGATCGTGCTGCAGATGTGGAGCGACGACGACGGCCTGTACGACGGCGCGCACTACCGCCTCGCCGAGACGATCTGCTCCCCCAGGCCGCTGCAGTCGCCGCGGCCGCCGATCATGATCGGTGGCGGGGGCGAGCGGAAGACGCTCCGCCTCGTCGCGCAGTACGCCGACGCCTGCAACCTGTTCGCGAACCCCGACCAGGGCACGGCACCGATCGCCGCGAAGCTCGACGTCCTGCGCGAGCACTGCGACCGGCTCGGCACCGACTACGACGCGATCGCGAAGACGGTGCTCTACTCCGCGCACGTCGGCGTCGACGGCTCGGGCGTCGAGGAGATGCTCGCCCACTCGGAGGAGCTCGCCGGTCTCGGCGTCACCGAGATCCACCTGATGCCGCACACCGGCGATCCCGCACAGTTCCTGCGCATGCTGGGGACGGGCCCCCTGGACCGCCTCCACCAGCTCTAGCCCCTCCAGCTCTTGCCCATCTTGTGGCCCTTTCCCGGCTCGATTCGCCGTGGGAAAGGGCCGCAAGGTGGGCAGAAGCTGGTTCCTGGGTCAGGACTCGGGGAGGGCGGCGAACTCCTTCTTGGTACGCCGGTACCAGCCCATACCGCCGATCGGGTTGCGCCAGCGGCCCTTCATGTCGGACAGGGCGTCGGCGTGGGTCGCGTCGCCCCCGGC
>JBGAJT010000192.1:0-6996 GCA_044224785.1 Candidatus Nanopelagicales bacterium
CCGGTGTCGGCCGTGTCGTTGGCGGTGTCGGTGTCGGTGTCGATGTCGATGGTCGCGGACAACGTCGCGGGCTGCGTGGCTGGGGTGTGGTTCGGGGTGGGGCAGGTGGTGGTGAGGACGCGGGTGATGTCGGCGTCGCAGAGCAGCCGGTCCAGGCTCGCCTCGCCGATCAGGACGTCGTCGTCGCTGCCGGGCACGAGGACGCGGCCGAGGAGGGGTGCGGCGGCGTCGGTGAGGTCGGCGACGACGGTGATGTGGGGGGCGACGCGGTGGTGGGTGCCGAGCTCGGCGTTGTCGAGTGTGCTGCGCATGATCTCGCCGAGGGCGTGGGCGTGGAGCTGGTCGGGGCGCAGCCCGGCGAGGCGTCGGGCTCGGTCGGTGGCGCCGCAGGTGCAGTCGGCGTCGTGGTGGTGGCGGTGCTCGCAGTCGTCGTCGTGGTCGATGTCGGGCAGCTGCTGCTCGGCGATCTGGCGGGACCCTGCCTCGAGCACGGTCTTCGCGGCGGCCGCGGTCTCGGGCGGTAGCCAGCCCGAGATCCGCCACATGGATCCGGCGTCGACGATGGACAGGGACTGGTTCTCGAAGGCGAACAGGGAGTCTTCGGTGACGCCGTCGGGGTCGATGCGCAGCCGCATCTCGCCCACGGCGCGGTGCAGGCGGTCGGCGTCGCCGCGCTCGGCGAGGGGGAGGAGGTGGTCCAGGGCTTCGCCGCGGGCGATCGGGGTGTCGGTGCGGGTGGAGCGGCGCAGGACGTCGGTGACGCCGACGGTGAGGTCGCGGATCGCGCCGCCGGTGACAGCGCCGGCCATCCACGCGTCGGCCACCCGGGTCGAGTGGGTGTCCAGGTCGCGCCCTCGGGCGACGGTGGCGCGGGCGTGGGCGGCGCTCATCCGGGCCTCGACCTGCAGGAAGCGGAAGGTCGAGGCGTAGCGACCGGCGATGAGCTTGCCGCGCACGGATCCGACCTGGCGGTCCAGGCGACCGGTGAGAACGGTGGCGGCCGCGGTGGTGGTGTCGGCGGCGGAGTGCAGAGCGAGAGTGAGGGTCTCGAGGAGCTCATCGGGGACCTCGGCCAGCAGCGCCGGGTCCGCGACCAGGACGTCGGCGACCTCGCGTGCGCTGGCGCTCAGCCCTTCGACCAGGCGCGCGAACCCGTGCACCGTGATCGGTGCCCGGGTCCCGTCGGTCGTCGAGGTCATGCCAAGAACCTAGCGACCACCTCCGACAGTCCATCCCGCCCGAGAACCCAAGCAGCCCAACGGATTCCTGGATCGAATATCCACAGGGTGTGGATCTCCGCGCGTCGTCCACAACAGCTCACGAAGACTCCAACGGCGTTGGCTCCACTGTGCTGGCGCGCCCTACGTCGCTGCGCCGGTCTGCGGTGAGCCCACCTCCTGCGCTCGTTGGTCCGCCCGTCCGTGCTGCTGCCACGAGAGGCGTGACGGGTCGCCCACGCCGTCATCGCACAGCCGTCGACGACCGGTTGTTGAGGGCGCGCTCCTCGTCCAAGCTCGGGGCCGTCGCCGACCATCGCTCGTCGGACCGCCGTCGCGTGGGTCCGAGCGGGTGCTGTGGGGTCGCGTCGGTGTCCCCGAGGGGCATCCTGGGACCGTGGGGGGAGAAGCGCGCTGCGACGTCGGCGTACCGATGGGCTCGATCGATGCGGGGTGGCGCCCACAGCGCTGCTTGCGCCATAACCAGCCGGTGGTCGAGCGACGGACCCTGCTCGTCGACAGCCTCGGCGACTCGGTCCTCTCGTTCCAGGTCCACCACCGACGCGTCTCGGACTGGCCGCTCTGCGCCGAATGCCTCCGCGACCGCAGACGATCGCAGGCGCTCGCTCTCGTCGTCGGCCTCGCGGCGGTCGCGCTCGCCGGGTGTCTGCTCACGAGCGGCGGGACCCGCGCACCGCTGGCCGAGCTCGTCGCCGGCCTCCTGCTCGTCGCGGTCGCGGCTCTCGCCGTCGTCGTCTGCCGGCGTGCGGTCCTGCCCGCCCTCAGCGCCGGTGTGCGCATGTCGTGCGACGGCCGGACCCTGGTGCTGCGGGTGCGTGCCAGCGACGCGCTCGCGCTCTCCGAGGTCGACGTCGTCGGTGCCCGGCGCTGGTACTGACGCGGTCAGTTCCGCAGGAGCGGCAGGTCAGCTGTGCGGGGGGAGGGCGGCCTTGAGGTACGTCGCGACCGTGCGCGAGCAGGTCGACAGGCCCGGCTTGCCGGCGCGGCCGGCGGCGTACCCGAGGTCGTAGAAGAGCAGGCGGGTGTAGGAGTTCCCGTAGCCGATGATGTCGGCGGGCTTCTCCTTCGGGAACCGGAAACCCGACGAGACCTGGTCGATCGAGAAGCCGAGCTCGGCCATCGTCGCGTGGTGCGCCCAGCGCCCGACGCCGGTGTCGACCCACGTGCCGTCGCGCGCGGTGCGGCCCTGCAGCCAGCCGGCCAGGCAGTCGGCCGAGCCCTCTCCGGTCGCCTGGGCGGAGTTCGACACGGCGAAGTCCGAGCTCGCGGTGCGCTTGTCGTACCAGGCGAGCTGCCCGGTGACCTGCTGCACCCAGTGGCCGACCTCGTGCGCGAGCTCGGTCGTCGCACCGACGAGCGGGTAGCCGCCGCGGAGGTCGGCGGTCGTGGTCCCGGCGGTCTTGGCGTCGGACGCGAGCACATGCCGCGCGGCGGCAGCAGCGGCGTAGGCGATCGTCCACTCCTTCGCGGCGGGAGCGGAGACGTAGAGCGTGCTGTTCTTCGCGCAGAAGAACGACGCCTCCGCCGCGTCGCCCTCGTTGGAGATGCACGGGTTCTTCGGGATGGCGGCGAACACCACGACCTTCGGCGCTGCTGCCGACGCCGTGAGCCCCTCGGCCGCCAGGTCCTTGCGCCACGTACCGATGTAGACGCGGAACGACGTCGAGATGCACGAGCGCAAGGCAGCAGGCGAGTACCGGCGCGGGCACGAGGCGGCCACCACCGGCGTGGCCGAGGCGGACGCGGTCGGGGACGCCGACACCGCAGACGGCGAGACGCTGGCCGACGGACCGCTCGAGGACGCAGCGCTCGAGGACGCAGCGCCCGACGACGGACCGCCCGACGACGGACTGCTCGACGACGCGGCACCGGACGAGGAGCCCGAGCCCGCCGACGTCGACGGTGTCGACGAGCAGCCGGCGAGCAGCGCACAGCCGGTCAGCACGAGCACGGCAGCGGTGGCGCGGCCCAGGACGGTGACCACGTCCCGAGGGTAGGGCGCGCGCGCGTGCTCGTCGGGACGCGTCACCCGTTGGGCGGGAGTGTCACGTCCCTGACTCTGCTCGCGCGGTGCTCCCGTTCGACCACTCCGCAGGCCACCGACGGTTACCGTGCGCGGATGCGCATCGTGATCCTGGGAGCCGGTTTCGGGGGTCTCGAGCTGTCGACCCGCCTGTCGGAGGCCCTCGGCGAGGAGGCCGACGTCGTCCTGGTCGACAAGGCGGAGGGCTTCGTCTTCGGCTTCTCCAAGCTCGACGTGATGTTCGGGCGGACGAGCGCCGAGCACGTCACCCATCGCTACACCGACGTCGTGCATGCCGGCGTGCGCGTGCTGCAGGCGGAGGTCACCGCGATCGACCCGGTCGCGAAGCGTGTGACCACCACGGCCGAGACACTCGATGCCGACCTGCTCGTGGTCGCGCTCGGCGCCGACCTACACCCCGAGCTGACGCCGGGTCTCGTCGAGGGCGGTCACGAGTTCTACACGGTCGCAGGTGCTTTCGCGCTCGCCGACGTGCTGCGCGACTTCGAGGGCGGCCGGGTCGTCGTCGGCGTCACCTCGACACCGTTCAAGTGCCCGCCGGCGCCGAGCGAGACCGCGTTCCTGCTCCACGACTTCTTCGAGGGCAGGGGGATCCGCGACCGGGCGACCATCCAGCTCGTGTCGCCGCTCGGCGTCCCGATCCCGCCGTCGCCGCAGGCGTCGACCGCGATCCTCGAGGCCTTCGGCGAGCGCGGCATCGAGTTCCTCGGCGGCCGGATCGTCGAGCGGCTCGACCCCGAGCGCAAGGTCGCGGTCGTGAGCGACGGCTCCGAGATCCCCTACGACCTCTTCCTCGCCGTCCCCGTCCACCGCGCTCCGAGCGTCGTCGTCGAGTCGGGCATGACCGAGGACGGCTGGATCCCCGTCGACCCGCTGACGCTGCGCACGCGGTTCGACGACGTCTACGCGATCGGCGACGTCACGAGCGTGGGTACGCCGAAGGCCGGTGTCTTCGCGGAGGGCCAGGCCGGGGTCGTCGCCGAGGCGATCCTGGCCCGGCTGCGCGGAGCCGGCGACGTGCCCGAGTACGACGGCCACGGCATCTGCTACATGGAGTTCGGCCACGACCAGATCGGCGAGGTCGACGTCTACTTCCGCCCCGGCGTCATGCCGCGCGGCGACCTCATCGGCCCGTCGGCCGACCTGATGGCCCACAAGGTGCAGTTCGGCACGCAGCGCGTCGCCCGCTGGTTCGGCAACGAGTGGGAGCCGGTCCCCTCCGAGGGCTGACGGCGTCGCGGGGTCACCTGTCGGACAGCGCCTCGCGGCGTTCGCGGAGGAAGGCGCGCTCGGCCTCGTTCTCCGTCCGGGCGAGGGCTGCGTCGTACGCCGCAGCGGCCTCGTCGTCGCGGCCCTGGCGCGCGAGCAGGTCGGCGCGGGTCGCGTGCCACAGGTGGTACTCCTGCAGCGACGTCAGCGCGTCGACCGCGTCGAGCGCATCGGCAGGACCCGACACCTCGGCCAGCGCGACGGCGCGGTTGAGCCGGACGACGTCGCTCGGCGCGATGCGGAGCAGCAGGTCGTAGAGCGCCAGGATCTGGGCCCAGTCGGTCGCGTCGGTCGACGGCGCATCGCTGTGCACGGCGGCGATCGCGGCCTGCAGCTGGTAGGGACCCGGCCGGCCGCGTCGCAGGCACCACCGGACCAGCTCCTGCCCCTCGGCCACCAGTGCCGGGTCCCACTGCGACCGGTCCTGGTCGGCGAGACGCACGAACGAGCCGTCGGGCCCGACGCGCGCCGGTCGGCGCGACTCCCCGAGCAGCATCAGCGCGAGCAGGCCGACCGCCTCGGGCTCGTCGGGCATGAGCGCGACGAGCAGCCGCCCGAGCCGTACCGCCTCGGCCGAGAGGTCGACCCGGTCGAGCGAGTCGCCCGAGGTCGCGACATAGCCCTCGTTGTAGACGAGGTAGACGCACGCCAGCACCGGCCGCAGCCGGTCCGGCAGCTCGTGCTCCTCGGGCACCCGGTAGGGGATGTGCGCGTCGCGGATCTTGGCCTTCGCGCGGCTGATCCGTTGCGCCAGAGTCGGTTCGGGCACCAGGAACCCGCGCGCGATCTCCGCCGTCGTCAGTCCGGCGACCATGCGCAGGGTGAGCGCCACCTGGGCGCTCGGTGCGAGCGCGGGGTGGCAGCAGGTGAACATCAGCCGAAGCCGGTCGTCGTCCACCGCCACCTCCTCCTCGGGCTCGTCGGGTGCGAGCAGCAGCAGCGCCTGCTGGTGGCGCTGGTCGCGCGTGGACTCGCGCCGCCACCGGTCGATGGCACGGCGCCGTGCGGTCGTCACGATCCAGCCGGTCGGCGACGGCGGTACGCCGGTGCGCGGCCAGGACTCCAGCGCCGCGGCCAGCGCGTCCTGGATCGCCTCCTCGGCGAGCCCGAGGTCGCCGAGGAGGCGGGTGAGGGTCGCGACCGCGCGGCCGTAGTCGTCGCGGAAGATGCGCTCGACCTCGGCGGCGGTGACGGCGTACGCCGCCCCGCCGACATCCGTCGCCGCGTCGTCTCCGGTCGGCTCGTGCTCGGGCGTCACTGGCGCTGCTAGCCCTGGAACGGGCGGACCTCGACGTCGTTCAGGCACGCGACCGTGGCCGTCGCGGCCCAGGCGAGCGCCGCCTCCTCGTCCTCGACGTCGAGGATCCAGAAGCCGCCGATGTGCTCCTTGCTCTCGAGGTACGGGCCGTCGGTGCGCTCGATCTCGCCGTCGCGCACGCGCACCACCTTCGCGGTCTCCGCCGGCATCAGGCCGTTCGCATAGACCCAGACTCCGGCGGCCTTCATCTCCTCGTTCACGCGGCCGGTGTCGGCCCACGCCTTCTCGCGCTGCTCCTGGCTGGTGTAGGGGTCGCCCGCGTTGTGGACGGAGAGCAGGTACTGCGCCATCACGATCTCCTCGGATCCGGGGCCGGTGGTCCGGCCGCTCACCCTCTGCACGAGCCGCGGTGCGCCGCTTCGACGAAACCCGGGGAACAAGTTCTCACGAGGCTCCGGGGGCGAACGGACGCACCTCGACCGGCACCCCGGTGGCCTCGGCGAGCCGGCCGCCCCACGCGAGCGCGGCATCGAGGTCGTCGACGTCGACGATCGTCAGGCCCCCGACGACGTCCTTGGTCTCGACGAACGGCCCGTCGCTGAAGGCGACGTCGCCCGCCCGCGCGTCGACGTGGGTCGCCGACGACGGAGCGTGCAGGCCGCCGCCGAACACCCAGCCGCCGGCGGCGCGCAGGTCGGCCTGGAACCGGCCGACGCGCTCCATGATCGCTTCGAGCTCGGCCGGCTCGGGCTGCACGGAGCCGGCGGGGTAGACGATCGAGAGCAGGTAGTGCGGCACGGGTCCTCCTCGGTGGGCGGCCGCAGGCGCGACCTCTCACCCTCTGCACGAACGGGACCGGCCGGATTCGACAGATCCGCACCACGATCCTGCCGCGCGGGAGCGCGACCCGTCAGCGCGGCACGGGGACGTAGGACAGCGTGTCGTCGCCGTAGTTCGGCACGTACGCCGTCGAGCGCACCGAGTCGATGGCCATGCCGATCGGCTCGATCCCCACCGGTGCGCGCCACACGATCGAGCCGGTGCTCGCCCTGATCAGCGCCACCGTGCCGCGCCCCGGCGCGTCGGGGAACGTCGAGTTCTCGACGAGCGCGTACCGGCCGGAGGCGGTGGTCGCGATGTTCCCGACGTTGGGGAACCCGCTGAAGATGCGGCCGACGGGAACGAAC
>JBGAJT010000193.1:0-6965 GCA_044224785.1 Candidatus Nanopelagicales bacterium
TGCACCGGGTCCTCAGCGAGTCCGGCGTGACCCTGCGCGGACGTGGAGGGGCGACGCGCGGTAAGAAGAAGGCGTGACCGCACTCGACGACCTCCTCGCCCAGGGCGGCGTCCGTGTCGCGTGGACCGGTACGGCGGGGGAGCCCGTCGTCACCGTGACGCTCGACCGACCCGCCACCCGCAACGCCCAGACCCCCACCACGTGGCGCGCGCTCGCCGCGCTCGGCGACGCGCTGCCCGAGGGCACCCGCGCCGTGGTGCTCCGCGGGGAAGGGACCGTCTTCAGCTCGGGCATCGACCTGCGCGCCTTCACGCCCGAGGGCATCGACGGGCAGTCCCTGCTCGGCGAGTTCCTGTCCGTGCCCGACGAGTCGGCCGCCGACCTCGTCCAGGAGTTCCAGGCCGGCTTCTCCTGGTGGCACGACCGCGACGACGTCGTCACGATCGCCGCCGTGCAGGGCGCGGCCGTGGGAGCGGGCTTCCAGCTAGCCCTCGCCTGCGACCTGCGCGTCTGCACCCCCGACGCCCGGTTCGCCATGAAGGAGCCGTCGCTCGGCCTGGTGCCCGACCTCACCGGGACGCACCCGCTGGTGCGCACCGTGGGCTACTCCCGGGCGCTGGAGCTGTGCCTGTCCGGCCGCTGGGTCGGCGCCGACGAGGCGCTCGCCCTGGGCCTTGCGACCTCCGTGGTGCCCGCGGAGGAGCTCGACACCGCGGTGTCCGCCCTCGTGGCGGCCGTCACCGGTCCTCGCCCGGCCACCGCGGCGGCCACCAAGGCCCTGCTGCGGTCCGCGCTCACCCAGGACGCGGTCGCCCAGCGCCGCTCCGAGGGGGAGGCCCAGATCGCGCTGCTGAGGGCCATGGCGCACGAGGCCGGCCTGCGCTGAGGGGCGCCGTCGGACCCCGACGGGAACAATGGGGTCGTCCCGCGCCTTGTAACCGCGGCACGACGACCCCAGGAGGCTGCCCGCGTGGCGATGACGAACCCGCACCAGGTGCTGCGGTCCTACCGGCGCAACGACGAGGTCAAGGACCGCAAGCTCGCGTCGGGCACCGTCCGCCGGATCCTGGGCTACGCCACGCCCTACCGCGTGCTGGTCGTCGGGTTCCTCATCACGCTCGTCATCGACGCCGTCCTCGTCGTCGCGCAGCCGCTGCTCTTCCGCCGCATCATCGACCAGGGCGTCACCCCGGGGAACTCCCAGGTCGTCACGAACACGGCGATCATCATCGCGGTGCTCGCGATCTTCGACGCCGGTCTCACGCTCCTCGGCCGCTGGTACTCCTCGCGGATCGGTGAGGGCCTCATCTACGACCTGCGCACCGAGGTCTACGACCACGTGCAGCGCCAGCCCGTCGCGTTCTTCACCCGCGCGCAGACCGGTGCGCTCGTGTCGCGCCTGAACTCCGACGTGATCGGCGCTCAGCAGGCGTTCACCTCCACGCTGTCCGGCGTCGTCGGCAACGCGATCAGCCTCGTGGCCGTCGTCATCGCGATGATGGCGCTGTCGTGGCAGATCACGGTGGCGTCGCTCGTACTGCTGCCGCTGTTCCTGATCCCGGCGCGCTACTTCGGCCGCACGCTGCAGGCGATGACGCGCGAGCAGATGCAGCTCAACGCCGAGATGTCGACGCAGATGACCGAGCGCTTCAACGTCGCGGGCGCGCTGCTGGTCAAGCTCTTCGGCCGTCCGGCCGACGAGGAGCAGCAGTTCTCCGGCAAGGCCTCGCGCGTCCGCGACACCGGCGTGCGGATCGCGATGGCCAACCGCATCTTCTTCACCGCGCTCACGCTCGTCGCGGCGCTGGCGACCGCCCTGGTCTACGGCGTCGGCGGCAACCTCGCCATCGCCGGCACGATCACGGTCGGCACGCTGCTCGCACTGGCCGCCCTGCTCGGCCGCCTCTACGGCCCGCTCACCGCGCTGTCCAACGTCCGCGTCGACGTGATGACCGCGCTCGTCAGCTTCGAGCGCGTCTTCGAGATCCTCGACCTCAAGCCGATGGTCGAGGACAAGGACGACGCCGTCGCGCTGCAGCCCGGCCCGACCCGCATCGAGTTCGACCACGTCCGGTTCCGCTACCCGTCGGCCGACGAGGTGTCGCTCGCGTCGCTCGAGTCCGTCGCCCGCGCCGACGCCGCGCCCGTGCGTGACGAGGTGCTCAAGGACGTGACGTTCGTCGTCGAGCCCGGCCAGATGGTCGCGCTCGTCGGCCCGTCCGGCGCCGGCAAGACGACCATCACCGGTCTCGTCTCGCGCCTGTACGACGTGAGCGACGGCGCGATCCGCGTCAACGGCGTCGACGTCCGCGACGTCACGCAGCAGTCGCTGCACGACCTCGTCGGCGTCGTGACGCAGGACGCGCACATGTTCCACGACACGATCCGCGCGAACCTGCTCTACGCCCACCCCGACGCCACTGACGAGCAGCTGCACGCCGCCCTGCGCGACGCCCAGGTGCTCCCGCTCGTCGAGGCGCTGCCCGACGGCCTCGACACCGTGGTCGGCGACCGCGGCTACCGGCTCTCCGGCGGCGAGAAGCAGCGGATGGCGATCGCCCGCCTCCTGCTCAAGGCGCCCGACGTCGTCGTCCTCGACGAGGCCACCGCGCACCTCGACAGCGAGTCGGAGGTGCAGGTGCAGCAGGCGCTCGCGACCGCGCTCGAGGGCCGTACGTCGATCGTCATCGCGCACCGGCTCTCCACGATCCGCGAGGCCGACGTCATCCTCGTCGTCGAGGACGGCCGGATCGCCCAGCACGGCACCCACGACGACCTGCTCGCGCGCGGCGGCACCTACGCCGACCTCTACCGCACGCAGTTCGCCACCCAGGAGTCCCAGCCCGTCTGACGCCGCACCCCCGTCGTTCAGCGGTAGTCGGAACGCGCGCTCTGCGACGCGTTTCGCCTCACGAAGCGTCAGCCGGCACGGCCGGGCTGACAGACTCCTGGCATGAGCGTGCGGGTGCGGGAGGCGTCGTCGGCGCAGGACTACGCGGAGTTCGCGGCGCTGATCGTGGAGTACGAGGCGTGGTTGCGCGAGCGGTACGCCGGCGTACCGGAGCTCGTCGCGACGATGCACACCCACCAGGGCCTCGACGCCGAGCTCGCGGCGCTGCCGGGGAAGTACGGACCCCCGACGGGTGTCGTGCTCCTCGCCGAGCACGAGGGCGCCGTCGTCGGTGCGGTGGCCTACCGCGACCTGCACGACCGCACCTGCGAGATGAAGCGCCTCTTCGTGCGCCCGACCGCGCACGGGTCGGGTACCGGACGGCTGCTGTGCGAGCGCCTCATCGAGACCGCGACGCGCGCGGGGTACGACGCGATGCGCCTCGACACCGGCACCGGCAACACCGAGGCGCTCGCGCTCTACCGCGACCTCGGCTTCGTCGAGCGCACGCCGTACGCCGACAACCCGCCCGAGGTGCTGCCGTACCTGCTCTTCCTCGAGCGACCGCTCGCGCTCTGAGCGGTCTGATCGCTCCGAGCGGTCAGATCGCGGCGGCGCCGAGGGAGGGCGGGCCGAAGCTGTTGGGCCCAGGGGTCGACTCGGTGACGAAGAAGATGAGGAGCACGATCCCGCCGAACGGGATGAACGAGATCAGGTACCACCAGCCCGAGCGGTCGGTGTCGTGCAGCCGTCGGACGGCGATCGCGATGCTCGGGAGGAGCAGGGCGATCACGGCGGCGAACCAGAGGAAACCGATCACCGCCAGTGCGATGCCGGCGCCCGCCGAGGTCGTGGTGGTCGACGTCGTCCCCGTGGTCGCCGTCGTGGTGGTCGTGGGAGCGACCGCGACGAGCACGACGAGGAGCACGAGGTAGCCGACGAACCCCACGAGCGACGTGAACAGGTACCACCACCAGTACTCGGCGCGCGTGGCCCGGCCGTCGAAGCGGGCGTACTTGCGGAAGCCGAGCTTGATCGCGTCGCCGAAGCCGACCTGCGGCGCGGCCGGCGCTGCGGCGTACCCGTGGGCAGGGGCGTACGCCGCCGCGATCGGGGCCGGCGCGACCGGCGTCACGGGGAGCTCGGTGGCCTCGCGGGGCGCGGAGTAGCCGGGCAGGGGTGCAGTGGAGTCGGTCCAGGCGGTGCCGTCCCAGTAGCGCTGGGTGCCCGGCGCGGACGGGTCCGGGTACCAGCCGGGAGCAGGCGTGCTCATGGTTCCCCTCTCGGCGAGCGCGGGCGGGGCCGCCCGCGGGCGTCACAGGCTGCGCGAGGCCCCGCCGTCGACGGAGACCAGCGAGCCGGAGATGAACGACGCGGCGGGGGAGAGCAGGAACGCGGCCGCGCGGCCGAACTCCTCGGGCTCGCCGTAGCGGCCGAGCGGGATGCCCGCCTCGTTGCGGCGGCGCACGACGTCGGGTGCGCCGTAGCGGGCGTCGATGGCGAAGCGGCGGTCGGTGGCGAAGCTGCCGGGGAGCAGCCCGTTGACCCGGATGCCGCGGGGGCCGAGTTCGTCGGCGAGGTCCTTGACGATCATCGCCAGGCCCGGGCGCAGACCGTTGCTCGTGGTCAGGCCGGGGAGCAGCTCGCGCGAGCTCGACGACAGCACGAAGGCCAGCGAGCCCCGCGTGCCCGACAGGTCGGCCGGGTCGCCGGTCATCGCGTTGGCCGCGGCCCGCGCGACGCGCAGCTGGCCGAGGAACACCGACTCGAACGCGAGCCGCCAGGTCTCGTCGTCGGTGGTCATCGGGGTGCCGGCGGCCGGGCCGCCGACGCTGATGAGCGCGCCGTCGAGCCGCTCGTATCGGGCCAGGGCCGCGGCGATGACGCGCTCGGCGGCACCGGGGTCGGCGAGGTCGGCCGCGAGGCCCACGGCGTTGCTGCTGCCCAGCTCGTCGATCGCCTCGTCGAGGGCCACCTGGTCGCGCGCGGCGACCACCACGTGGGCGCCCTCCTCGACCAGCGTGCGGGCGCCGGCGAGGCCGAGGCCACGTGAACCCCCTGTGACGACGAAGACACGCTGTGCGAGACCCAGGTCCATACGGGGGATTGTGCCGTCTTTCGCCGCCCGGGGGTGGTTACGCCACGTCCGTACGGGTGACCTCGTCGGCGTAGTCGCGCTCGCGGCGCACCAGCAGCACGAAGCCGACCACGGCCACGACGGCGAACATCACCCACTGCATCGCGTAGGACAGGTGCGGGCCCTCGGTGAGGTCGGGCAGGGGGATCGGGGTGAGCCCGTCGGCCTGGGCCGGGTCGCTCGACACGAGGTCGACGTAGCCGGGGTAGACCGGGGCGCCGTCGGCCACCAGGCGCACGTCGAGGTCGGTCACCTGGCCCGCCGGCAGGTCCGCGGGCTGGGGGAGGGGCGCCTCCTCGGAGGGCCGCACCCGTCCGACGACGGTCACCTCGCCGGTCGGCGCGGCCGGGACGTCGGTCACCGTGTCCGTCGCGCCCTGCGTGGCCTCGAGCCACCCGCGGTTCACCGCGAGGACGGCGCCCGAGCCCGTCACGAGCGGAGTCACGACCCAGTAGCCGTTCGCCCCGTCCATCGGGCGCTTGCGCACGAGCACCTGGTGCGCGACGTCGTAGCGACCGGTCGCCGTGACCTGCTTCCAGCTCTGGTCGTCGCCCACCGAGTCGGCCGCGGCTCCCGGCGTCATCACCGAGGACACGGGCACCGGGGTCGCGCTGCTGTTGGCCTCGACCACGGCGTTCTGGTGGCGACGGTCGTCGAGCCGGTGCAGCTGCCAGCGGCTGAGCAGGAAGAACGAGGGGACGACCACGAGCACCAGGAAGCCCAGGGCCAGCCACCGGGGCTGGCGCAGGAACCCGTAGCCGCTCACGGACCGACTGTAGGCGCCGAGCTACGACCGGCCCGCGACGGGCCTCCGTGGACCGGCGTCACCGGCCGCCACCCACCTCGCGCCGGCTGGGCCGGATGCCCAGGACGCTGAACCCCTCGCTGTCGCTGCGCTCGCGGCCGGCGTTGGCGACGACCACGGCGAAGTACGGGAGCGTCACCGCTCCCGCGGCGAGCACCCAGCGCCACGGCGAGGGCGCGAGGACCGCCCCGAAGAAGCAGGCGGTGCGGATGGTCATCGCGACGATGTAGGCGTGCTGGCGGCCCGCCTGGTCCTGCGAGAGCGGGATCCCGGCGTCGGTGATCCGGTGCACCTCGGGCGCAGCCGGGTCCGCACCGGTGATCCGGTGCACCTCGGGGTCGGGGCTGGCCACACCGGAACCGTACGTCCGTCCGGTGGATCCCACACCTCCTGGGTCCCGGCGCGTGCGCGTGGGCCAGGATGTGCCCATGACCAACCGCACCTACCGCGTCACCGAGATCGTCGGCACGTCCCCCGACGGCATCGAGTCGGCGATCCGCAACGGCATCGACCGCGCGGGCCAGTCGCTGCGCCACCTCGACTGGTTCGAGGTGACCGAGATCCGCGGTCACATCCGCGAGGGCCAGGTCGACCACTTCCAGGTGGGCATGAAGGTGGGCTTCCGCCTCGAGGACTCGTGACGATCGCCGACGCCCCCGGTCCGGGGGTCGTCGAGGTCGTCGTGACGGACCTGGAGATGACCGACCCGAGCGCGCTGCGCCCGGGTCGGGAGCCCGACGTCGAGCCGCTGCTCCTGCGCGCCGGGCGGCCGAGCCCCGAGCTCGCGCGGTTCTTCTACCGCGCCGTCGGCGGCGACTGGCACTGGGTCGACCGGATCGGCTGGTCCTACGACGACTGGCTCGGGTGGGTCGCAGCACCCGGGCGCGAGCTGTGGACCTGCTGGGTCGACGGCGTGCCCGCGGGCTACGTCGAGCTCGACCGCGCCTCGGGCGGCCCTGGGAGCGTCGAGATCGCCTACTTCGGGCTGCTGCCCGGGTTCGCCGGGCTGGGCCTCGGCGGCTGGCTGCTCTCCCGCGCGATCGAGCGCGCCTGGGAGGTCGAGGGCACGACCCGGGTGTGGGTGCACACCAGCGAGCTCGACTCAGCGCCGGCACTGGCCAACTACGAGGCCC
>JBGAJT010000194.1:0-6962 GCA_044224785.1 Candidatus Nanopelagicales bacterium
CGTCGCGCGGCCGCGCTCCGACCTCGTGTTCGAGGCCGACGTCGACGTCGACGAGACCATCCCCGTCCACGCCGTGCAGGACTACACGGCCACGCTCGTCGAGCTCGCCGACGTCGCGAACGGCACGCGCCGCCTCGTCTTCGAGCTCGACCGCGACCTGGTGTTCAACGCCGGGCAGTACATGTCGCTCGAGATCCCCGGGCACGACGGCGTCACGCGAACCTACTCGATGGCCAACCCGCCGGCCGAGCAGCGCCGCCTCGAGTTCCAGATCCGGCTCACCGCCGGCGGCCTGGCCACCGAGGGCTGGGTGTTCAAGGATCTTGCGGTCGGCGACACCATCACGCTGTCGGGCCCCTACGGCCGCTTCGTCCTGCGCGAGGACCGCTCCGAGCCGGCCGTGATGATCGCGGGCGGCACGGGCCTCGCGCCGATCGCCTCGATGATCCGCCGCGCGCTCGAGGAGGGGGTCGGCGAGGTCGAGCACATCTACCTCTACCAGGGCGCCCGCACTCAGGAGTGGATGTACGACGTCGACCGCTTCCGCGCGCTGGCCGAGGAGTTCCCCGACCGGTTCACCTACCGGCCGTGCCTGTCCGAGGAGGAGGCCGAGGGGTTCGCGACCGGCATGGTCACCGACGTCCTCGCCGCCGACCACGAGACCCTCAAGGGCCACGTCGGCTACGTCTGCGGTCCGCCGATGATGGTCGAGGCCGCGCTCAAGACCCTCATGCTCAAGCGCCTCTTCCCGCGCGACATCTTCAAGGAGGAGTTCCTCGACGCGAGCGCCGCCGCCACCGTCGTCCGCAGCCCCCTCATCAAGCGCTAGCCCTCCCCCCGCCGCGGCGTTCTGGGTGGCGGAACGAGGACGTGAGGTGCGACTCGGGCGTACCTCCTTGCGGAATGCGGGTGGAGTGCTGGGCGGTTGTCGCTGGACGATGGTGGGGACGTCCTAGCGAGCGAGGTTGCTGTGTCCGAGTCCGTGGTCGATACGTCGTCGAGCCTGCCCGTGACCGTGGTGCTCGCGCGCAAGCCGGCGCCGGGGCGCGAGGAGGAGCTCGTCGCGTGGGCGCATGACATCACGTCCGCCGCCGAGCAGTTCCCGGGGCACCTCGGTGCCCAGATCTATCCGCCGAGCGGCGACGACTGCAGCGACGTCGTCGTGGCCTTCACCTTCGCGAGCGCCTCGGAGCTCTCGGCCTGGGAGCACAGCGACGAGCGCGCGCAGTGGGTCGCGAAGGCGCAGCCGCTCGTGCAGGGCGAGGCGCGCGCCCACGGGGTGAGCGGGTTCGAGGGCATCTTCAGCCACTCCCCCGGCCAGGTAGTCGTACCGCCTCCGCGGTGGAAGACGGCCACGATCATCGCGCTCGCGCTCTACCCGGTGTCGCTGCTGCTCAACTGGCTTCTCGGACCGCACATCGCGACGTGGAACCTCTGGCTGCGCGTCGCCCTCAACGTCGCGATCATCGTGCCGTACATGGCGTGGGTCGGCGTCCCGTACCTGACCCGCTGGCTCAAGGGCTGGCTGCACCCCTAGCGCCACCGGGGCCGGGTCAGCGGATGCGGACCAGGCCCTCCTGCACGGTGGTCGCCACGAGGCGCCCGTCTCGGGCGAAGATGCGACCGCGGCCGATCCCGCGCCCGCCGGACGCCGAGGGGCTGTCCTGGTCGTGCAGCAGCCAGTCGTCGACGCGCACCGCGCGGTGGAACCACATCGCGTGGTCGAGCGACGCGGCGACCACCCCGGGCTCGCCGAAGCGGACGTCGTGGCGCGCGACGATCGCGGCCATGAGCGTGAGGTCGCTGGCGTAGGCGAGGACCGCGGCGTGCAGCAGCGGGTCGTCCGGGAGGGCGCCGTCGGTGCGCAGCCACACCCGGACGCCGTCGTCGGCGGTGTCGTCGTAGCGCACGTCGAGCGCGTCCCACTCGCCGCGCAGCGCGGTGTCGCTCGCGCGCGGTCGGCGCAGGAAGGACGGCAGCTCGTCGGGCCACGGCACATCGGGCATCGCGTCCTGGTGCTCGATGCTCCCCGGCTCGTCGATCTGGAAGGACGCCGTGCTCGAGAAGATCGCCTTGCCGTGCTGACGGGCGACGACCGAGCGGGTGCTGAAGGACCTGCCGTCGCGGAGCATCTCGACCTCGTAGTCGATCGGCGTCGTCGGGTCGCCGGGGCGCAGGAAGTAGCCGTGCAGCGAGTGCGGGGCACGTCCCTCCGGGACGTCGGCACCGGCGGCCATGAGCGCCTGGCCGAGCACCTGGCCGCCGAAGACCCGCTGCAGGTTCGTGTCCGGGGCGACCCCGCGCAAGACGTCGCCGACGCGCTCGAGCTCGAGCAGCCGGACCAGCCCGTCGACCGTGGCGACCACGTTGCGCACCTCCCGCTCGCCCGGCGTCCGCCGGCGCTCCCCCATCGTCCCGTGCGCGGCCCGCGGGGTGAGACGCGGGGTGTTCCGCCTTCGGGAACCGCGCTGCGTCGGTCGCGGAGCGATCCCTACGGTCGTCCCAGCAGCAAGACGAGGAGGCGGTCGTGGCGCGTATCCACGTGCAGGGCACCGAGGTCGACATCCAGTCCTACCCCGGCGAGACGATGCTCGACGCCCTCAAGCGCACCGGCAACGCCATCCGCGTCGGCTGCCGCCGCGGCGGCTGCGCGATCTGCAAGGTCGAGGTCGTCGAGGGGACCTACGAGTACACCCGACCGATCGCCGACAAGGTCCTCACCGAGGAGGAGATCGAGAAGGGCACGTGCCTCACGTGCCGCGCGATCCCCACCAGCGACCTGGTCGTGTCCCTCGCCGGCCACCACGAGCGGGTCAACACGCTCATGACGTTCTTCCAGCAGCACGCGCAGGACAAGGCCGTCTGAGGACTACCAGGTCGTCCCGCGCAGGATCGCGGCGTCGACCACGGCGCTGACGGCGTCGCGCAGCGCGAGCACGAGCAGCTCGGTCGAGTGCTCGCCGCCCCACGTCTCGTCGAGGGGGACCTCGTCGTAGTCCAGGCTCGTCCGCGGTTCCGCGAGCGACCACTGCTGACGACCACCGGGGACGGGGACGCCGACCGCGCGGCCGACGTCGACGACGTGCTCCTCGCGGTCGACACGGATCACCACGAGCGGGCGCTCCGGGTGCCGCGGGTTCTCCAGGCCGACGTAGACGCGGACGTCGTGACCGAAGTACGGCGCGTTCTCGGCCGACGACCACGGCCCCCCGATCGCCTCCCGCAGCACGTGATCCGACACGCCGAGCAGCGACGCGAGCTGCGGCACTCCGTCTGCCTCGGGATCCACGCGCCCACTCTGCCAGCGGCCCTGCGCGACCGCCCCTGGAACCCGGCGCGCCGCCCGCGCGGCGGGAACGCGATCCAGCCCGCGCCGCTGCGCGGGTCCTAGGCTCGCGGGCATGGGCGACGAGGGCGCGGTGCTGCGCAACTGGGCGGGCAACGTCGCCTTCTCCCCCACCGAGGTCGCGCGGCCGCGCTCGGTGGACGAGGTCTCGGAGATCGTCGCGCGGTCGACCCGGGTGCGCGTCCTCGGGACCGGCCACTCCTTCTCGCCCGTCGCAGACACCGATCGGACGCTGGTCGTCCTCGACGCGATGCCGCGCACCCTCGAGGTCGACGCCGGCAGCGCGACGGTGCTGGTCTCGGCGGGGGTGCGCTGGGGCGAGCTCGCGCCGCACGTGCACCGTCAGGGCTTCGCCCTGGCGAACATGGGCTCATTGCCGCACATCTCCGTGGCCGGCTCCGCCTCGACCGGCACGCACGGGTCGGGCTCGTCGCTCGGCTGCCTCGCGACGTCGGTCGTCGCGCTCGAGCTGGTGACGGCCGACGGCGCGGTGCGCGAGATGACGAGCGACGACGTCGACCTCGCCGGCTCGGTCGTCGCGCTCGGGACCCTCGGCGTCGTCACGTCGCTCCGGCTGCGGCTGGTGCCGGAGTTCGACGTCGCGCAGACGGTGTGGGACGACCTGCCGCTCGAGGTCGCGACCGCGCGCTTCGACGACGTCATGGACGCGGCGTACAGCGTCAGCATGTTCACCACGTGGCGTCGCGACGTCGTCGAGCAGGTGTGGGTGAAGCGGCGTACGACGGACCCCAAGGTCGACCTCAGGTGGACCGGGGCGACCCCTGCCGACGGGCCGCGCCATCCGGTGCCGAGCACCGATGCGGCCGCGTGCACGGAGCAGGGCGGCGTGCCGGGGCCGTGGTTCGAGCGGCTGCCGCACTTCCGGCTCGAGTTCACACCGAGCAGCGGCACCGAGCTCCAGACCGAGTACATGGTGCCGCGCGAGCACGCGGCAGCGGCGCTCGAGGCGGTGCGCGATATCGCGCACGTGGTGGCGCCCGTGCTGCAGATCAGCGAGATCCGCACGGTCGCTGCCGACGATCTGTGGCTGAGCCCCTGCGAGGGGCGCGACACCGTCTGCGTGCACTTCACCTGGGTCGACGACGCCGCGGCCGTCGCTCCCGCGGTGAGGGCGGTCGAGCAGGTGCTCGCGCCGTACGCGGCACGACCGCACTGGGGCAAGGTCTTCACGACCGACGCCGCCGAGGTGCGCTCGCTCTACCCGCGGCTCGCGGACTTCGAGGCGCTGCGCGACCGGATCGACCCGCAGCGCCGCTTCACCAACGAGTTCGTCGACCGCTACCTGCGCTGACGCTCAGCGCGTGCGGCGCCGGCCCGCCGTCAGGCCGTCGACGATCAGGCCGAGCGCCTGCTCGTAGTGCTCGTCGCTCCCGTAGTGGCTCATCGGCTCGGCCACCGCGACGGTCAGCGGAAAGGCAGCGGCGGGGAGCGACCTCAGGCGCTCCGCGAGGTCTGCGGCGTCGGGCGCTCCGCCGTCGCGACCGGTGGTGAACGCCGACCAGCCGTAGTTCAGCGCGAGCAGCGCGCTGAACGCGACGACGGCCCGCTCCCCCGTCACGCCGCCGCGGTCGAGCCGCGCGAGCAGCTCCTCGCCGATGGCGATCGAGTTCGGCCCGGGCGTCGGGTGGGTGAACAGCACGGAGACCGCCCACGGGTGCTCCTCGAGGAGCTGCCGGTGCGCACGCACGTAGCCCGCCACGTCGGCCGCCCAGTCGTCCGTCGGCTCCGGCGCGACGAGCCGGCCGAGAACCCGGTCGAGCAGCGCGTCGACGAGCTCGTCCTTGGTCGCGTAGTAGCGGTACAGCGACATCGGTGCCGCCCCGACGCGGGACGCGACCTCGCGCATGGTGAGCGCGGCGAAGCCGTCGACGGCCACCTCCTCGGCGGCGTCGAGGATCGCGTCGGAGGTCAGCGAGCCGCGGGGACGGCGTGGACGGGAGGGGCTTGACGGACTCATGCGTACATCGTACGTTATCTCCATAGCGTACGCCGTACGCAAACTCCCAGGAGGTTCCGATGCCCGTCCCCCGCACCCTGCTCCGGTGGCTGCCCACCTTCCTCGCCTTCCCCGTCGGCGGTATCGCCGCGATCGCCGTCGTCGGCCCCGTCACCAGCACCCTCACCGCTGCGCTGGCAGGCCTCGTCGCCGGCGCGGTCGTCGGCCTCGGTCAGTGGCTCGCGCTGCGCGGCCGCGGCGTCGGCCCGCTCTGGATCGCCCTGACGTCGGCCGGGATGGCCGTGGGCGCCGGGCTCTCCGCCGTGCTCACCGGCTCGGCCACGACGACCGCCGCGCTCACGCTCACCGGTGCGGTCACCGGCGCTGCCGTCGGGTTCGCGCAGTCGGACGCCCTCGCGCGCGGGCTCGGTCTGCGCACGCTCTGGGTCGCCGCGGTCGCCGGGTCCTGGGCCGCCGCGTGGTGGACCACCGCGCACGTCATCGTCGACGCCGAGCGCGGCTGGGCGGTCTTCGGGTCGAGCGGTGCGCTGCTCGCGACGGTCCTCACCGGTCTCGTCCTGCCGCGCGTCCTCCCGACCCGCGCCGTCGAGGTGGCCCCGCTCGAGACGGCGGTCGCCCGATGAGCGCCGTCGTCTGGGCGGCCGCCCTGCTCGTGCTGCTGCCGGTCGCGTTCAACGTGGCCTTCGCGATGCTCGCGTCGACGTTCGACTACCCCGACGTGCTGCGCCGCCCCACCCACGAGGTGCTCGCGCTGTTCCGCGACGGCGGCCGCAAGCTCGTCCTGCTCTGGTGGGGATTCGCCCTCACGGCCGTCGCCCTCGTCCCGCTGGCCGTGCTCGTCACGGCCGCGCTCCCCGACAGCGACGCGACGCTGCGCACGCTCGCCACCACGGTCGGCGTGCTCGCCGGTGCTGTGCAGTTCCTCGGTCTCGTCCGCTGGCCGTTCCTCGTGCCCTACCTGGCGGCGACCAGCGTCGACGCCACCCCTGAGCGCCGTGAGGCGGTCGACGTGGTGTTCCAGTCCTTCAACCGCTACCTCGGCGTGGCGGTCGGCGAGCACCTCGGCTACCTGTTCACCGGAGCGTGGACCGCGCTGGTCGGCGTCCTCGCGGTGCAGAGCTCGGCCGCGCCTACGTGGCTCGGCATCCTCGGAGTGCTCGTCGGGATCCTGCTCGCGGTCTGCTCGCTCGAGTTCGTCGGTCGCGGTGGCGACGACGAGGGATGGAGCATCGCCGCGACCATCACGCCGTTCGTCTACGTCGCCTGGTCGGTGTGGCTCGTGGCCCTCGGCGTCGCGCTGCTCCTGTGACGACGATGCGGTGCCGTCAGCGCACGATCGGCCAGTCGTCGCCCGCGTCGAGGCGCAGCCGCAGCAGCGCATCGAGGGCGATCGACTCGCCGTCGCGAGCGCCGATGCCCGCCTGGGTCCTCGGCTCGGTCGGCTCGAGCCGCACGCCGGAGAGCCTGGCGCGCAACGACTTCGGAGCGGTGAGCACGTACATCTCCCCGTCGTCGGCGATGGCGAGCGAGCCGTATTCGACGAAGCTGCCATCGTCGACCAGCGCCGCGATGTTCTCGCGCGCCGTGCGATGATTGGTCTTGCGGCGCTTGGCGACGGCTTCCGCGCGATTCTCGTCG
>JBGAJT010000195.1:0-6888 GCA_044224785.1 Candidatus Nanopelagicales bacterium
CTATTCTGCATGCCCGCCGTCGTTGCGCTTTGTGCCCCCGATTCACGTTCCCCAAAACACGAATCGACGGGTGCGACGGCGACGATGACAGGCGCGACCACCGCACAGAACGACTCCTACGCGTGGGACTCCGTCGGCAATCTCACGAGCATCGCCGACAAGGCCGGCAATGCCAGCAACTGGCAAACCGCGTGCTATGCCTACGACGACTACCAGCGACTGATCCGGGCCGTCACGGTGGCCGGTGCGGCGGGCACCGAGTGCACAACGCTGCCTACCGGTGCCGGGACCGGGGTCGTTCCCTGGTCCTACACCTACGCGCTCGACAGCGCCGGCGGCCTGACGTCGGCCAAGGACGAGCAGTCAGCGATCACGACGGCATACGCCTACCCCGCGTCAGGGTCGACCCCGCACCTGCCCTCGTCGATCACGGTGACCGGCAGCGCGGCTCAGACAGTGACCCCGGACGGCGCGGGGCGGGTCACCGCGATCGGTGCGACCACACTCACGTGGGATCCCTTCGGGATGAACGCGACAGCCAGCTCCGGTGGCGTGACGACGACGAGCGCCTACACCGCGGACGGGATGCGGGTCGCGCGCACAGACTCGACGGGCTCCACGACGCTGTACCTGCCCGATCAGGAGATCACCAAGACCGGGTCGACGCTGAGCTACACGCGGTACATCCACCACGGCGGCACGACCGTCGCGGTGCGTACGAGCAACACAACTGTGTCGATCAACGCCAGCGATATCCAAGGCAGCGCCGCGATCACCATCAACGCCACCAACGTGGTCAGCCGCCGCTACGCAACGCCGTACGGCGCCCAGATCACCAGCACCGGCGGCACCCTGCCAGGGCAGCGTCGATTCCTCGGCCACGTCCAAGACCCCACCGGCATCGTCGACGACGCCGCCCGTGTGTACCAGCCGTCCGTCGGGATGTTCCTGTCTCCGGATCCGCTGGCTGCGGCGTCGCCTGTCCAGGCTTCGAACGCCTACGGCTACGGCGCGGCCAACCCGACGTCGTTCACCGATCCCAGCGGCTTGATGATCGGCGGCGACCGAGGTACTGGCACGACGGACGACCCGATGATCTACGTAGCCGCCGCCGGTCGGGCCGGCAACCCGGACTGGACTCCCAAGAAGGCTCGGGACGGTGCTGCTGGCCTTCTCAATGGCGCGTTCAAGTCCCTGCAGGACGCGGCCACCGCCGGCGATGGCCTGGCCCAACGGTTCGGTGGTCCACTCGGGTGGCTGGCCGCTGCCCGCGACAACGCGTGGGATCACGTGCACTCGTTCCTGGAGCAGCACGGCGGCGCGGACACCAGCGCGACCAACTACCAGAACGCGACTAGCGATGGCGCGGCGGGCGTCACCCTTGCCACGATGTTCGTCGGTGGCGCCGGCGTCGGCAAGGTTGCCAAGTTCGCATCAGCGTTCGTGAGGCCTTGTTCGAAAGCAGCAGCGGCGGCAGATGGCGCTGGCATTGCCAAGCCTTGGCAGTTTGTGCGCACGGAGGCCCTCTCGGGGCGGGCGTCAAGCAGAGACGTCGCCAAGTATGCTGAGTCGATGCGAGCCGACGGTTGGCAAGGCCCGCCCATCAAGACCGTTCGGCTTGACGGAGATCTGTATGTCGTTGATGGTCATCACCGCCTAGCCGCGGCCAAACGAGCCGGGATCGACGTCCCATACGAGGTAGTCGATCCCTCGGACGTTATCGGTCCGGGGGCTTGGAGCTCGATTGACGACATCCTGCAGGATGCCTTCTCCGTCGGGCCGGACCGTATCCGATGACAGCCATCGAAGTGGTCGATCGCTTTCTGATGGATCTCGGAGTTGCCCTTCGAGGTCTTCGCGCCGTTTCGGTCGAGGTCGCACGTGAATCACCCATCTCACCGCTCATGGCACGAGATGTGGCAGGAAAGCGGCATCGAAAGGGTGCCATTCCCGGGCTGGGCACGTATGCGCTCCACGGGGTGGGGTGTCGCATTGAGTTCGACGCCGGGGAGGAAGTCGACTTCGACTGGACGCCGGATGGCTCGCCTAGTTTCGATATCTCGCGTCTGACCAAGTACGCCACATCCATCGATGCCCAGATACCCGATGAATCGGAGCTGCTTCGTGCCTGCCGCAATCTTGCTGAGAAGGGAATCCTCCGCGAGATTGCAGAGGGTTGGTTCGCGGTTCAGGCATGATCAGCGGAGTGCGGACATTCGCCATGCCACAGGCATCCGTGCGCGGCGACGCCCTCCGGGCGCGCCAAGAGCGGAATCCACGCCGAGTCCGTTGAGTCGACCTCAAACCCGTCTGTAGGCAGACGCCGCCCGTCTAGCCGTGAATGTCGACCCCTGTCCCTGTTCGTCGTGGAGAGTTGCTGAATCTGGCCGTGCGACGGAGACGCGCCTTTGGCCGGGCCGATCTGTTTGTCGTGGCAGGCAGTTCTGGTCGATGCTTCGTCCGTGCCGGACTACACGTTGCGCCAGCTGGAGTACTTCGTCGCGGTCGCGGAGTCGGGGAGCGTCACGGGCGCTGCGCAGCGGGTGCACCTGTCGCAGTCGGCGATGTCGACGGCGCTGTCCGACCTCGAGCGGGTGCTCGGCGTCCAGCTGCTGGTGCGCCACCACGCGCGCGGCGTCTCGCTGACGCCGGCGGGGGAGGAGCTGCTCAGCGACGCGCGGGCGCTGCTGCGCCAGGCCCAGGAGCTCGAGTCGGCGGCGACGCAGCACGGCAGCGGCGTCACCGGGCGGGTCACGCTGGGGTGCTTCGCGATCCTCGCGCCGTACGTCATGCCGCGGTTGCTGCACGAGGTCGGCGAGCGGCTGCCCGGGGTCGAGCTAGCGACGACGGAGGAGGCGCTCGACGGCCTGGCCGAGGGGCTTCGCCACGGCCGGCTCGAGCTGACCCTCGGCTACGACCTCGGGCACAGCGCCGGCGTGCGCCAGCGCGCGCTCTTCTCGGTGCCGCCGCACGTCGTGCTCCCGACCGGCCACCGGCTCGCGGGGAAGCGCTCGGTGTCGCTGCAGCAGCTCGACGGCGAGCCGATGGTGCTGCTCGACCTGCCGCACAGCCGCGACTACTTCGCGCGCCTGTTCGACGCGGCCGGCGTCGTGCCCGACGTGCGCTACCGGACGCACTCGGCGGAGACCGCGCGCGCCCTCGTCGCGCGCGGGATGGGCTACACGGTGCTCAACCTGCAGGCGGCGCACCACGTGTCGCTGGAGGGTGACCCGTACGCCGTGATCCCCCTGACCTCGCCGCTGCCGCGCGAGGAGTCCGACCTGCGGGTCGTGCTCGCGTCGTCGGAGGGCAACCGGCTCACCCGCCGCGCGCAGGCGGTAGCGGAGGTCGTGCGCGACCTCTACTCCTCATCGCCTCAGCCGAAGCGCTAGTGCGGATAGTTCTGCTTTACGGGACCAGCGCGCAGCGGGGAGGATGCGGAAGACCTGACTCCGGCTCGAGAGAGACCTCCGTGACGCACACGCGCATCCGCCCGTTCAACACCCGCGAGACCTACCCGGAGCAGAGCCTCGACAACGACCTCTGCCAGGCAGTGGTGGCCAACGGCGTCGTCTACCTCCGCGGCCAGATCGGGCAGGACCTCGACACCCGCGAGAGCGTCGGGATCGGCGACGTCGAGGCGCAGGCGGAGAAGGCGATGGCCAACATCGCGATGCTGCTCGAGGAGTCGGGCTCCGAGCTCGGCGACATCGTGAAGGTGGTCGTCTACCTCACCGACATCCGCTTCCGCGAGCCCGTCTACCGGGTGATGGGGCGCTGGCTCAAGGGTGTGTTCCCGGTGTCGACCGGGCTCGTCGTGACGGCGCTCGCGCGGCCGGAGTGGCTCGTGGAGATCGACGCCACCGCCGTCATCCCCGACGAGCGCGGCGCATGACGTTCAGCGTCGTCGGTCGCTGCGTGCGCACCGGCGCGTTCGGCGTCGCGATCACGTCGTCGAGCCCGGCGGTCGCGTCGCGCTGCGCCTACGTGCGCGCAGGCGTCGGTGCGGTCGCGACCCAGAACGTCACCGACCCGCGGCTCGGTCCCGCGCTGCTCGAGTCGCTCGCGGCCGGTCGCGACGCGTTTGCGGCGGTCGCCGAGGTGAGCGCCGTCGCCGAGCATGCGCAGTTCCGCCAGCTCTCGGCCGTCGGGGCCACCGGCGCTCCGGCCGTGTTCAGCGGCAGCAGCTCGCTCGGCGTCAACGGCGACGTCGTGGGCACCGACTGCGTCGTCGCGGGGAACCTGCTCGCGTCGCTGTCGGTGCTGGCCGCGTGCGCGGCGGCGTACGACGGCTCGCCCGACCTCGCGATCGAGGAGCGGCTGCTGACCGCGCTCGAGGCCGGGCTCGCTGCCGGCGGCGAGGCGGGTCCGATCCACTCGGCCGGGCTGCTCGTCGCCGACTCCGCGGACTGGCCGACCACGAACCTGCGCGTCGACTGGAGCGAGGCGCCGATCGCCGACCTGCGGGTGCTCTGGGACGTGTGGGCGCCGCAGAAGGCCGATTACGTGACGCGCGCGCTCGACCCCCCGAGCGCGCCGTCGTACGGCGTACCGGGGGACGAGTGAGCGCGCACGACGCCGTCCGCGGCTCCGTCGCCGGGCGCCGCGACGAGCTGCTGGCGCTGAGCCACCGGATCCACGCGCACCCCGAGACCGCCTGGGAGGAGCACCGCGCCGCGGGCTGGGTCGGCGAGGCGATGGCGGCCGGCGGCTTCGCGGTGGAGTCGGCGTATCTCGGGCTCGACACCGCGTTGCGCGCGACGACCGGCAGCGGCCCGCTGCACGTGGTGCTGTGCGCGGAGTACGACGCGCTGCCCGGTCTCGGTCATGCCTGCGGCCACAACATCATCGCGTCGTCGTCGGTCGGTGCCGCGCTCGCGCTCGGTGCGGTGGCCGACGACCTCGGCGTCACCGTGACGCTGCTCGGCACCCCAGCGGAGGAGGGTGGCGGCGGCAAGGTCGTGATGCTCGAGCGCGGTGCGTTCGAGGGCGTCCACCTCGCGCTCATGGCGCACCCCGGTCCGGTCGACGTCGCGCGCGCCCGTCCCTACGCCGTGAGCCACCTCGACATCGCCTACGACGGGAAGGCCGCCCACGCCGCGGCGTACCCCGAGGACGGCGTCAACGCCGCCGACGCGTTCACGGTCGCGCAGGTGGCCATCGGCCTGCTGCGCCAGCAGCTCCCGTCCGGCGCGCGCGTGCACGGTCTCGTGACCCGCCAGGGCGAGGCGCCGAACGCGATCCCGCAGCGCAGCGAGGGCCGCTGGTACGTCCGCGGTGACTCGACCGGGCTCATGGAGACGACGCGCGAGAAGGTGCTGCGCTGCTTCGAGGCCGGCGCGATCGCGACCGGCTGCGAGCTCCACGTCGACGAGCCGACCGCGCCCTACGCGGAGATGCGCACCGACGACGACGTCCTCGCGCTCTACGTGCGCAACGCCGGGGGGCTCGGTCGCACCTTCTCCGACGGCGACACCGGGCTCGGCCGGATGAGCCGGGCCAGCACCGACATGGGCAACGTCTCGCAGGTCGTCGCGGCGATCCACCCCTACATCGGGATCGCGTCCGCGCCGGCCGTGAACCACCAGCGCGAGTTCGCCGCCGCCTGCGTGACCCCGGCCGCCGACGCCGCGCTCCTCGACGCCGCGACCGCACTCGCCCTCACCGTGGTCGACGCCGCCACCGACGACGCGGTCCGCACCCGCCTGCTCGCCTGACGCCCGCGGTCACGCCGGCAGAACGGCTCGCCGTACCCACGGCCCGTTCTGGCACAGTCGGGCCGTGCCCCCTCCGCCGTACTCGCTGCGACCCGCGACGAGCGGCGACGCGCCGTTCCTCGCGGAGATGGTCGTGGCCGCCGTGAACTGGGACCCGGCGCATCCGCCGGCGTCGCGTGAGCGGGTCCTCGGCGACCCGCGCAACGCCCACTACGTCGACGGCTGGCCGCGCGCCGGCGATCTCGGCCTGGTCGCGGTCGACGCCGACGCGACGCCCGTCGGCGCCGCCTGGCTGCGCCGGTTCGCGGCCGACGACCCGGGCTACGGTTTCGTCGCCGAGGACGTGCCCGAGGTGTCGCTCGGGGTCGTCGCGGGGTGGCGGGGGAGAGGAGCGGGACGGGCGCTGCTGCGTGCGCTGCTCGAGGAGGCGGCAGCGGCCGGCGTCCGTCGGGTCAGCCTGAGCGTGGAGCGCGAGAACCGGGCCCGCGGTCTCTACGTCGCCGAGGGGTTCGTCGTCGTCCACGAGGACAGGGACGCCGACACGATGCTGCTCGACCGCGGCGCTGCCGCGCCCCCGGCGCCGGAGCCGTCGGCTAGTTGATGATCTCCGCGTCGGGGTTGGCGTTGATGGCGGCGATGCGGTCGCGCCAGTCCTGCAGCGCCTCCGGCGTCAGCCGGGTCCAGTCGTCGACCTCGGCGACGACGCGCAGCGGGTCGGTGCTGCGGTAGGAGCGCGTGGGATTGCCGGGGAACTTCTTGTCGGTGACGTTCGGGTCGTTCTCGAACGCGCCCATCGGCTCGACGAGGTAGACGCGCGGCTCGGCGTCGCCCGCTGCGAGCTCGGCCGCGAGACCCGCGCCGTCGCGCAGCGCGGTGAAGTAGATGTGGTTCATGACGATCTCGGGTCGGTAGTTGGACCGGAAGCCCGCGGTCAGCAGCTCGCCCGCCTGCAGATCGGCCTTGGTGCCGTGGAAGAACGGACCCTCGTCCAGCACGTCGCTCATCGCGACACCCTACGGCCGGATCCCCGCCAGCTTCTGCCCACCGTGTGGCCCTTTCCGAGGGCTCTATGCCGCGGAAAGGGCCCCACGGTGGGCAGATCGGGGTGGGTCAGGCGCGGTACGCCGCGGAGCCGCGCGGGGTCGCGCTGTGGTCGGCGACGGAGCCCGCG
>JBGAJT010000196.1:0-6883 GCA_044224785.1 Candidatus Nanopelagicales bacterium
CTGCACCCCGCCCGTAGCAGCTCGAGCCCGTCGGGTCCGTAGCGTGGGTTCGCGTACGACTGGGTCGCGATTGCGCCGACGTGCGGCGCCGCCCACGGCACCACCGAGCCGACGGCGAGGAACTTCGAGGCCACCGCGACGCCGAGCTCGGCACCGTCCTCGGAGCGCGCGACGATCGAGAAGGTCATGGCCGCGACGCTAGCGGGCCGGGGGAGCCGGGGCGCGGCGGACGGTCGGCCGAGGCCGACCGGGGACGACGCGGTGCGGCGCACCGCCTCCTGCATCGCCGTAAGCGGTTGCACTAGGGTGGCTCGTGCCAGGTCGTGACAAGGGAGTCGGGCCTCGCGAGAACCCGCGAACCCACGCGCCATCCCGCGCAGCAAGGGGAGAACCATGCGCATCGGAGTGCTCACCGGCGGCGGCGACTGCCCCGGTCTCAACGCCGTCATCCGCGGCGTCGTCCGCAAGGGCGTCAAGGAGTACGGCTACGAGTTCCTCGGCTTCCGCGACGGCTGGAAGGGCCCGCTGGAGGGCCTGACCACCGAGCTCGGCATCCCGCAGGTCCGCGGCATCCTGCCGCGCGGCGGGACGATCCTCGGCTCGAGCCGCACGAACCCGATCAAGATCGACGGCGGTGTCGACCGCATCAAGGCCAACCTCGCCTCGCACGGCGTCGACGCGCTCATCGCGATCGGCGGCGAGGACACCCTCGGTGTCGCGACGCAGCTGCACGACCTCGGCGTCCCCGTGGTCGGCGTACCGAAGACGATCGACAACGACCTCAACGCGACCGACTACACCTTCGGCTTCGACACCGCGGTGAACATCGCGTCCGAGGCGATCGACCGCCTGCACACGACGGCCGAGTCGCACCACCGCGTGCTCGTCGTCGAGGTCATGGGCCGTCACGCCGGCTGGATCGCTCTGCACGCCGGCCTGTCCGGCGGCGCCAACGGCATCCTCATCCCCGAGGTCCCCTTCGACCTCGACGAGGTCGCCGGCTGGGTCGAGTCGCGCTTCCAGACCAACTACTCGCCGATCATCGTCGTCAGCGAGGGCGCGCTGCCCACCGACGGCGACCTCATCACCAAGGACCAGTCGCTCGACGCGTTCGGGCACGTGCGTCTCACCGGCATCGGCGACTGGCTGGCCTCGGCGCTCGAGGACCGCACCGGCCAGGAGGCGCGCGCCTCCGTGCTCGGCCACATCCAGCGCGGCGGCACGCCGACCGCGTTCGACCGCGTCCTCGCGACCCGCTTCGGCCTGCAGGCCATCGACGCGGTGCACGACAAGGACTACGGGAAGATGGTCGCGCTGCGCGGCACCGACATCGTGCGCGTGCCGCTCATCGACGCCACCGGGGAGCTCAAGACCGTGCCGCTCTCGCGGTACGAGGAGGTCCGCACCTTCTTCGGCTGATCCCTCGCCGTCACCTCAGCACGTCACGTAGGTCCCGAAACATGATCATGTTTCGGGACCTACGCGTCTGGGCGCCGCGCGTGCAGTCGCCCTCGCGCCCGTCGGCACTGGAAGGGTGCCGCGAGCCCAGAGGCTCACGGCACCCTTCCGCCGTCCGGGGAGGTCACGGGAACTACGCGCGTTCGTGGGGGTGCGGGGCTGCCCGTAGGCTTCTCGCATGGTCGACGTCATCGAGTGGCCCGAGCTCCCTGCTGCGCAGCAGCCGGTGTGGCCGGACGCTGCTGCGCTCGAGGCCGCGCTGGCCGAGCTGCGCACGCTGCCGCCGCTCGTCTTCGCCGGCGAGTGCGACAACCTCACCGCACGCCTGGCGGACGCCGCGCAGGGCCGCGCGTTCGTGCTCATGGGCGGCGACTGCGCCGAGACGTTCGAGCAGGCCTCCGCCGACGCGATCCGCGCGAAGCTGAAGACCGTCCTGCAGATGGCGATCGTGCTCACCTACGGCGCGAGCCTCCCGGTCGTGAAGATCGGCCGGATGGCCGGGCAGTACTTCAAGCCCCGCAGCAAGCCGACCGAGGTGCGCGACGGCGTCGAGCTGTCGTCGTACTTCGGCGACGGCGTCAACGGCATCGAGTGGGACGAGGCACGGCGTACGCCGGACCCGCAGCGTCTGGTGAAGAGCTACCACACGGCGAGCGCCACGCTGAACCTCGTGCGCGCCTTCACTCAGGGCGGTTACGCCGACCTGCGCCAGGTGCACGCGTGGAACCAGGACTTCGTCAGCGAGACGCCGGCGGGCAACCGCTACGAGCAGGTCGCCGGCGAGATCGACCGGGCGCTGAACTTCATGGCGGCGTGCGGCGCCGACCCGGAGGAGTTCCGCCGCGTCGACTTCTACGCCAGCCACGAGGCGCTCGTCCTCGACTACGAGAAGGCGCTCACGCGCATCGACTCGCGCACCGGCAACCTCTACGACGTCTCGGGCCACATGGTGTGGGTGGGGGAGCGCACCCGCCAGCTCGACGGTGCGCACCTCGACTTCGTCTCCCGCATCAGCAACCCGGTGGGGGTGAAGCTCGGTCCGACGACGACGCCGGAGCAGGCGGTCGAGATCGCCGAGCGGCTCGACCCCGACCGCGTCCCAGGCCGCCTCACGTTCATCACGCGCATGGGTGCCGGCGTGATCCGCGAGGCGCTGCCGCCGATCGTCGAGAAGGTCACGGCGAGCGGCCACCAGGTGCTCTGGGTCTGCGACCCGATGCACGGCAACACCCGCGAGGCGAGCACCGGTCACAAGACCCGGTCCTACGACGACGTCGCCGACGAGGTGCTCGGCTTCTTCCAGGTGCACAAGGCTCTCGGCACCGTCCCCGGCGGCATCCACGTGGAGCTCACCGGCGACGACGTCACCGAGTGCGTCGGCGGCACCGGCGGCGTGGCCGAGGACCGTCTCGGCGACCGCTACGAGACGGCCTGCGACCCACGGCTCAACCGGGTGCAGTCCCTCGAGCTCGCCTTCGACGTCGCCGACTGGCTGCTCGACCGCCCGCGCCACACCTGACCCGATGGGTGCGCCGCGCGGATCGCTGCACCACCTCGAGCTCTGGGTCGCCGACCTCGACGCAGGCCTCGCCTCGTGGGGCTGGCTGCTGGAGCACCTGGGCTACGCCGTCGACAGCCGCTGGGAACGCGGCGCGAACTGGCGCCTGGGCGACGCGTACGTCGTCGTGGAGTCCGGGCCGGACGTGCTGCCCGAGCCGCACGAGCGCCGCCGCCCGGGCGTGAACCACGTGGCCTTCCGCGCCGGGTCGCGCGACGAGGTCGACGCGCTGGTCGCGTCGAGCGCGGCCCACGGCTGGACGCTCCTGTTCCCCGACCGCCACCCCTACGCCGGCGGCCCGCAGCACTACGCCGCCTACCTCGAGGACACCCAGGGCCACGAGGTCGAGCTGGTCGCCGACGACGCCTGACCCGGGAGGTCAGGTGCGAGCAGGGCGAGAGGGTTGCTGGACGCCCGTCGGCCAGGTCCGAATCCCGCCAGCGGGGTGTCGGGGGCGTGGGGCAGGATCAGCGGCATGACGACGACGACGCGCCGCGCCCCGGCCGCCCGCACCGAGCCCCGTGGGCCGGTCGTGGCTCCCGCCGGCCTCGACGTCGACGCCGCCTACCAGGCGCTCGCGGCGCGCGACCGCCGCTTCGACGGCCGGATCTGGTTCGGGGTCACGAGCACCGGTGTCTACTGCCGCCCGGTGTGCCCCGCGCAGACGCCGAAGGCCGCGAACGTGCGGTTCTTCGCCTCGCCCGCAGCTGCGGTGAGCAGCGGCTTCCGCGCGTGCAAGCGGTGCCGCCCCGACTCCGCACCCGGCTCGCGGCACTGGGACCACCGCGGTGACCTGGCAGCGCGTGCGCTGCGCCTGATCGCCGAGGGCGCGGTCGACGACGGCGGTGTCGCCGGCCTCGCCCGCACGCTGCACGTCAGCGAGCGGCACGTGCACCGCACACTGGTGGCGGAGGTCGGCGCAGGTCCGCTGCAGCTGGCCACCAGCCGCCGCGCGCAGACGGCGAAGCTGCTCGTCGAGCAGACGTCGCTGCCACTCACCGAAGTCGCGTTCGCGGCCGGCTTCTCCAGCGTGCGGCAGTTCAACGACGTGATGCGCAGGGAGTTCGGCGTACCGCCGTCGCAGCTGCGCCGGGCGCCCGAGATCGCCCCGGCCGCAGCGGATCCGCGGCTCGTGCTGCGTCTGCGGCTGCGTCCGCCGTACGACGCCGACGCGCTCGGCGACTTCCTCTCCGCCCGCGCCATCGCCGGCCTCGAGGAGCACTCCGACGACGGTCGGCGCTGGGTGCACCGGCGCGTGGTGCCGCTCGGCACCGACGCTGCCGTCGTCGAGGTGCGTGTGGTCGACGACCACGTGCTCGTGCGCGCCGACACCGACGTGCGCAGCACCGCGGTGCTCGTGGCCCGGATCCGCCGCTGGCTCGACCTCGACGCCGAGCCCGCGATGGTCGGCGCTGCGCTGGCCGCCGACCCGGCGCTCGCACCGCTCGTCGCTGCCCGTCCGGGCCTGAGGGTGCCGACCACCGTCGACCCCTGGGAGACCGTGGTGCGCGCGGTGGTCGGGCAGCAGGTGTCGGTGGCCGGCGCGCGGACGATCCTCGGCCGCCTCGTGTCGGCGTACGGCGCGCCCGTCGGCGACCTCGTCGCGTTCCCGACCGCGTCGCAGCTCGCCGGGACGGATCCGGGTGCGGTCGCCGCGCTCGGGATGCCGGGCGCGCGGGCGCGGACCATCGTGGCGATCGCCGAGGCCGTGGACGCGGGCGACATCGACCTGCGCGCGGGTGACCCTGCCGACGTGGGGGAGTCGCTCGAGCGGCTTCCCGGCGTCGGACCGTGGACGTCGGCGTACGTGCGGCTCCGCGCCCGCGGCGACCCCGACGTCCTGCCGGCGACCGACCTCGGCATCCGGCACGGCGCGCGCGCCGCCGGCCTGCCCGAGCATCCGCGCGCCCTCGACGAGCACGCCCGCGCGTGGAGCCCTTGGCGCTCCTACGCCGCCCAGCACCTCTGGACCCCCGCACCGCTGACCGAGGAGACCTCATGAGCCGCCCCTACGAGACCACCTCCGTCGCCGTCCCCGGCGGCACCGTCGTGGTGGTCGTCGACCCCGACGACGGTGCAGTCGTGGCGTCGGGCTTCGGCGGCCTCGACTCCACGTTCTCGTTCCTGACCGCTGCCGAGCAGCAGCGCGGGCACGTCGAGGTGGCCCCCGATGCCGAATCCGTGCGCCCGGCCGTGGAGGCGCTGAACGCCTACGCCGCAGGCGATCTCGACGCTCTCGACACCGTCGCGGTGAGGCAGCCCGGCGGCCCGTTCCTCGACCGAGCGTGGATCGTCATGCGCGAGGTGCACGCCGGGCACACCGACACCTACGCCGGCCTCGCCGCCCGCGCGGGATCGCCCGCGGCCGTGCGCGCTGCGGGTCAGGCCTGCGCGCGCAACAAGGTCGCGCCGTTCGTGCCCTGCCACCGGATCCTGCGCACCGACGGCTCGCTCGGCGGCTACGCCTACGGCCTCCCGGTCAAGGAGGCGCTCCTCGTCCACGAGGGAGCCCTGCTCGCCTGAGCGCGGATGGCGACGGGCATCGCGGGTCGTCGCGCGCGTAGCGTCGGGGTCGGGGAGGTGGCTCCCATGACGTCATCCTCGGGCGTCCTCCCGGGGTGGTACCCGGATCCGGACGACCACATCTCCGAGCGCTACTGGGACGGCCAGTACTGGCGCGACCGGCGTGCCCGCCACAGCAACGGGATCATCACCGGCGCCCTCGTCGTGATGCTGCTGGGCGGCTGCGCCACGGTCGCCACCGCCGCCCCGACCTGCCATCCGACCTCGCCGGTGTCGACCCCGTCCGGCACGCCGTTCGGCGTCACGCTCCTGCTGTGGGCGGTCGTCGTCGGGCTGATGGTCGCACTGTCGGCGCTGTGGGTGCGGCACGGATGGTCGCCGCGCGCGCTGCCTGTGCTGTTCGTCGTCGGGGCGGTGCTGATCGCGCCGATCGGTTGGTTCCTCGCGGCGGCGAGCTGCGGCCTCTGACGCGATCGGATGCCGGCGTCCACGTACGGCCCGGTCACCGCGCGCCGAACCCGTTCGGCGGCGCTGGACACCGCGCGTAGCGTGACCGGCATGACCGCACTCGAGCAGGCCCTGCGATCCGCGCTCGTCCCGGCGATGCGTGCGAAGGACGAGGCCGCGGTGTCGGCGCTGCGCTCGGCGCTCTCGGCGGTGGCCAACGGCGAGGCGGTCGACGTGCGCGACGTCGACCTCCGGGGCGTCGACGTCCGGGGGAGCGACTCGGAGCACGTCGCGGGCGCACTGGTCGGTGTCGGCGCGGCCGAGGTGGAGCGGCGCACGCTGTCGGAGGGCGACGCGCGCAGCATCGTCGAGGCCGAGCGCTGGTCGCGCGAGGCCGACGCCACGACCTACGAGCAGCACGACCAGCCCGAGCGCGCCGCGCGGCTGCGCGCCGAGGCCGACGTCCTCGCCTCCGTCCTGCGCGGCATCACCCCCGAGGGCGGATCCTGACCCGTTGACATGTGCCCAGACGCCGCTCTACCGGCGCGTGGACACATATCAACGGCGGATCACGCGGTGCGGGGGTTGAGGGGGTCGGCGGGGCGGCGGTCCATGAGCGGCGGGAGCTGACGCACCGCCGCAGCGAGGGCGCGCAGGTCGCCGTCGACGAGGGCCTGCGGACCGTCGCAGAGCGCGGTGTCGGGGTGCGGGTGCACGTCGACGATGATGCCGTCGGCACCGACCGCGATCGCCGCGCGCGACAGCGGGACGACGAGGTCGCGACGGCCGCCCGAGTGCGACGGGTCGACCACGATCGGCAGGTGCGCGAGGTCGTGCGCGACCGGCACCGCGGAGATGTCGAGGGTGTTGCGCGTCGCCTTCTCGAACGTCCGGATC
>JBGAJT010000197.1:0-6833 GCA_044224785.1 Candidatus Nanopelagicales bacterium
GGATCAATGGCTCGCGCGCCTGGGTCAGCACCTGGATGACGACGTCGTCGGGGATCAGGTCCTGCTCGATGAGCTGGCGGACGAAGTCGAAGTCGGTCTGGCTGGCCGACGGGAAGCCGACCTCGATCTCCTTGAAGCCCATGCTCACGAGCAGCTGGAACATCCGCATCTTGCGGGCCGGCGTCATGGGGTCGATGAGCGCCTGGTTGCCGTCGCGCAGGTCGACGGCGGCCCACCGCGGCGCCTGCGTGATGACCTTCGAGGGCCAGGTGCGGTCGGGGAGGTCGATCGGGGCGAACGGGCGGTAGCGCTGCCACGCCATGGGGGAGGGGGTCTGGGCGTTGCGGGTGTCGTACGGGCTGGTGCTCACGGGGTCCTCGCAGAGATTCGTGGGGGCCGGGATCAACGATCGACCGGCACGCCAGCAACCCGCAGCGAGGAGGCCGGTCTAGGCCCCGCTGCGGCCGCTAAGGAGCAGGCTCGCGTACGACATCCCGACCAGGGTAGCAGCGGCCCCGGCAAAGGCCCGTCCGCCCAGGATCCGTGTCTCACATCTCGGGACGCGCATGTCGGATGCTGGGACGGCTCACTATCCTCGACGCATGTCGAAGAGCTTCCGCCTCGCCCTCATCCCCGGCGACGGCATCGGCACCGAGGTGGTCGCCGAGGGCCTCACCGTGCTCGACGCCGTGTCCGCGCGCCACGGACTGTCCTTCGAGCGCACCGACTACGACCTCGGCGCCCGTCGCTACAACGCCACGGGCGAGACGCTGCCGGCGTCGGTGCTCGAGGAGCTGCGCGGCTACGACGCGATCCTGCTCGGCGCCATCGGCGACCCCAGCGTCCCGCCGGGCGTCCTCGAGCGCGGCCTGCTGCTCAAGCTCCGCTTCGAGCTCGACCACTACCTCAACCTGCGCCCGGTGAAGCTGTTCCCCGGCGTGACGAGCCCGCTGGCAGGCAAGGGCCCGGAGCAGATCGACTTCGTGGTCTGCCGCGAGGGGACCGAGGGCCCCTACGCCGGCGCCGGCGGCTGGCTGCGCCAGGGCACGCCGCACGAGATCGCGACCGAGGAGAGCGTCAACACCGCGTACGGCGTCGAGCGCATCGTGCGCGACGCGTTCGAGCGCGCCACCCGCCGCCGCAAGCACGTGACGCTGGTGCACAAGACCAACGTCCTCGTGCACGCCGGCGGGCTCTGGAAGCGCGTCTTCGACCAGGTCGCCGCCGAGTACCCCGACGTCGCGACCGACTACCAGCACGTCGACGCCGCGAGCATGTTCTTCCTGACCCAGCCCGAGCGCTTCGACGTCGTCGTGACCGACAACCTGTTCGGCGACATCCTCACCGACATCGGTGCCGCGATCGCCGGCGGCATCGGGCTCGCGGCGTCGGGCAACGTCGACCCGAGCCGCAGGAGCCCGAGCATGTTCGAGCCGGTGCACGGCTCGGCCCCCGACATCGCCGGCCAGGGCAAGGCCGACCCCACCGCGACCGTCCTGTCGGTCGCGATGCTGCTCGACCACCTCGGCGAGGACAAGGCCGCCGCCGAGGTCGAGGCCGCTGTGGCCGCCGACCTCGCCGAGCGCGGCACGAGCACGCGCTCCACCGCCGAGATCGGTGCGGCGCTGGCCGAGCGAGTAGCCGGCTAGGGCGGTCCCCACCGGCGCGGCTGAGGCCGCGCGGACCCGCTCTCGCGACGCGACCGGGTCCCGGTCGGATCGCGCCCTGCTGCCCGTCCCGACTCGCTGAGAGGTACCGTCCCGCCATGTCCACGTTGACGATCCCGCGCACCCTCACCACCTCGCCGCGCTCCGACGAGGAGGTCGCCGCGATCCTGGCCGAGCCCGGTTTCGGCCGCTACTTCACCGACCACATGGTCACCGTGCGCTGGAACGAGGCGCAGGGCTGGCACGACGCGCAGCTCGTGCCCTACGGCCCGGTCTCGCTCGACCCCGCCACGAACTTCATCCACTACGGGCAGTCGATCTTCGAGGGCCTCAAGGCCTACCGGCAGCCCGACGGCTCCATCGCCAGCTTCCGCCCCGAGGCCAACGCGCGCCGCTTCGCGCGCTCGGCCGCGCGCCTGGCCATGCCCGAGCTGCCCGAGGACCTGTTCCTCGCCTCGCTCGACGCGCTGGTCGACGCCGACTCGCGCTACGTGCCGCAGGACCCCGAGGAGTCGCTGTACCTGCGGCCGTTCATGTTCTCGACCGAGGTGGGTCTGGGCGTCCGTCCGGCCAACGAGTACCTCTACGTCCTCATCGCCTCGCCCGTCGGCGCCTACTTCAAGGGTGGCGTGAAGCCGGTCTCGGTGTGGCTGTCGACCGAGTACGTCCGCGCCGCGCCCGGTGGCACCGGCGAGGCCAAGTGCGCCGGCAACTACGCGGCGTCGCTCGTGGCGCAGGCCTCGGCGGCCGCGCAGGGCTGCGACCAGGTGGTGTGGCTCGACGCCCACGAGCACCGCTGGGTGGAGGAGATGGGCGGCATGAACCTCTGCTTCGTCTACGGCAGCGGCGACAGTGCGCGCATCGTGACGCCGGAGCTCTCCGGCAGCCTGCTGCCCGGCGTCACCCGCGACTCGCTGCTCACCGTCGCCAAGGACCTCGGCCTCGGCGCCGAGGAGGGCCGCATCAACGTCGACGAGTGGCGCGAGGGCAATGCCTCGGGCGAGATCACCGAGGTGTTCGCCTGCGGCACCGCCGCGGTCATCACGCCGGTCGGCTCGGTCAAGAGCGCCGAGCACTCGTGGACCATCGGCGACGGCGGCCCCGGCGAGGTCACGATGCGGCTGCGCGAGGCGCTGCTCGAGATCCAGACCGGACGGGCCGACGACGCGCACGGGTGGATGCGCACCCTCGTCCCCGCTCCCTGACGGGCGCCCCGCGTCCGCGCCCGGCTCAGGGGTTCGCGGGCTGACCGGGGTCGCCGGGCGGCGGCGTGGTCGACGGTGCCGGCGGCGGGGTCGACGGGGGCGGCGCGGTGGTCTTCGTCGGTGCCGGTGTGGGGCTGGCCCTGGTCGGCGTCGTGGTGGGGGCGGAGCTCTTCGTGGGCGCGCTGCTCGCACCGCCCGACGACGACCTCGTCGACGAGCCGGAGCCGTTCGACGACCCGCTCGAGCCCTGGTGGCCCGACCCGGACACCGGCCCCCAGAAGACGCTGTCGGGCAGGAACTGCCGGTCGGCCCTGGGCGCCTTCGGGTCGATCGGGGAGCAGGCGGCCGAGGCGTCGGCGTAGGCCTTCGCCCGGGCCTTCGCGCCATCCTCCGTCGGGTGGATGCCGTCGCCCGCGAGCCACTCGGGGTGCGCGGCGACCATCGCGCTCCAGCGCAGCACGGTGACGTTGGTGCGGCCGGCGACGACGGTGTCGAGGGCGGCGTTCATCTCGGTGTCCGGGTCGCCGACGGAGTCGGGGCGCACGAGGTCGACCCACACGACGCAGCGCTGGGACCCGAGCGAGTCCAGGATCGCCGTCGCGCTCGTCGTGAGCTCCTCGGTGGTGCCGTCGTTCGTGCCCGAGCTCACGATCACGACCGGCGGGACCGACTTCTCCTTGGCGAGCGCCTTCGCGGTGTTGGCCGTCGAGCGCCCGACCTCCGCGACGTAGGAGACGTAGCGGTCCGGGAGGAGGTCGGCGAGGTAGGGGTAGGCCACCAGTCCCAGCGAGTCGCCGAGCACGAGCGTCGGCTGCGACGCCGGGAGCATCGGTGCGGCCGCTGCGGGGGAGCCGGAGCCGTCGGTGGACGGGCCGGACGACGACGCGTCCGCCGAGGGCGAGCCGGCGCTCGTCGACGGACGGGGCTCGGCGGCGGTGCTGGCACCGCGACCGGCGAGGGCCCAGCCGCCCGCGGCCACGAGGGCCAGGACGGCGGCGGCAGCGCCGGCCACGATGAGGGTCGTGCGCGAGCGGCGGTCCTGGTGGCGGCCCGGGACGACCGTGGCCGCCTCAGAGGCGACGTGGTGCCCGGCGGGGGAGACGTCCGGACCAGGGGCGCCCTCGTGGTGGTGGGGGTGGGCCTCGTGGGCGTGGACCACCGGCTGCGGCGCGGTGTCCTCGAAGGGGTCGACGAACGCCGGGGCGTCCCCCGTGCCGAGCTGCTCGCCGTCCACCGGGGAAGGGTACGTCGCCCGCCTGAGCGGTGGCTGAGAGGGAGCCGCCTGCGGGTGCCTCGCCGCTGAGGCGTCCATCACGTGGGACGGGGATGTCCGACCCGTGGATCGCTGTGGCATCCTGGGCGCGTGACCACCCTGGTGATCATTCGATAGCGCGTCCGCGGCACCGCCGCCGACGCGCTAGCCCTTCGCACCCGTGCGGGGGGCTTTTTCGTTGCCCGACCAGCCCGCAGCCCGACCTGCACGCAGCCCGACCAGGCCGAAGCACGACCGCCCCGCGAGAACCGGACCAGACCATGACCAGCGACGCCTTCCACGTCTACGACACCACGCTGCGCGACGGAGCCCAGCGCGAGGGCATCTCGTACTCCGTGACCGACAAGCTCGCCGTGGCGCGGCTGCTCGACGACCTCGGCGTGGGCTTCATCGAGGGCGGCTGGCCGGGCGCGCTGCCCAAGGACACCGAGTTCTTCGAGCGCGCGCGGACCGAGCTCGACCTCAAGCACGCGCAGCTCGTCGCCTTCGGGGCGACCCGCAAGGCGGGCGTCCGGGTCGAGGACGACGCCCAGGTGCAGGCGCTGCTCGACAGCGAGGCGCCCGCGATCACGCTGGTCGCGAAGTCCGACGTGCGCCACGTGGCCGAGGCGCTGCGGACGACGCCGGAGGAGAACCTCGCGATGGTCGTCGACACCGTCGCCCACCTCGTCGGCCGCGGCCGCCGCGTGTTCGTCGACTACGAGCACTTCTTCGAAGGCTACCGCAACGACCCCGACTACGGCGTCGCCCTGATCAACGCCGCGACCGCAGCCGGCGCGTCGGTGAACGTGCTGTGCGACACCAACGGCGGCTGCCTGCCGAGCCGCATCACCGCGGTGGTCACCGACGTGACGGCGCGCACGGGCGACGCCCGCCTCGGCATCCACTGCCAGGACGACACCGCCTGCGCGGTCGCCAACACGATCGCCGCCGTCGAGGCCGGCGCCACCCACGTGCAGTGCACCGCCAACGGCTACGGCGAGCGCACGGGCAACGCCGACCTCTTCGCCGTCGTCGGCAACCTCGAGACCAAGCTCGGGATGCAGGTGCTGCCCGAGGGCAAGCTGCACGAGCTGGTCCGGGTGTCGCACGCCATCGCCGACATCGCGAACCTGCCGCCCGACACCCACCAGGCCTACGTCGGGGTCTCGGCGTTCGCGCACAAGGCGGGCCTGCACGCCAGCGCGCTCAAGGTGAACCAGGACCTCTACAACCACATGGACCCCGAGCTCGTCGGCAACGACATGCGCGTCCTCGTCACCGAGATGGCGGGCCGCGCGTCGGTGGAGCTCAAGGGTCGCGAGCTCGGCTTCGACGACCTCGACCCCGCAGTGCTCACGACCGTGGTCGAGCGCGTGAAGGACCTCGAGAGCCATGGCTGGACGTTCGAGGCCGCCGACGCGTCGTTCGAGCTGCTCCTGCGCGACGCGGTCGCGGGGGAGAAGCGGCGGCACTTCGCCGTCGAGTCCTGGCGCGCGATCGTCGAGCAGCGGCCGACCGGCGAGGTCGTCAGCGAGGCGACGGTGAAGGTGCACGCGAACGGCGAGCGGCACGTGTCCACCGGCGAGGGCAACGGACCGGTCAACGCGCTCGACAACGCGCTGCGCGGCGCGCTGCTCTCGGCCTTCCCGGAGATGTCGTCGCTCGAGCTCACCGACTACAAGGTCCGCATCCTCGACGGCGGCTCGGGCACGGGCGCGGTCACGCGCGTCCTGGTCGGGACGACCGACGGTGCGAAGGACTGGACCACGGTCGGCGTCCACGAGAACGTCATCGCGGCGTCGTGGCTCGCGATCGAGGACGCGGTGGCCTACGGACTGCTCCGGGCCGGTCGCGCTGCAGAGGCCCCGGCCTTCACCGACTAGGCTCCCCGCGTGCGCATCGCGAGGTTCTCAGGTCCTGACGGCTCGGTCTCCTTCGGCGTCGTCGACGGCGTCGGACCCGGAGGAGAGGACGACGGCTCCGGCACGATCACGCCGGTGCTCGGCCACCCCTTCGGCGCGCTGGAGGTCGCCGGCCCGCCCGTGCCGCTGTCCGGCGTACGGCTGCTGGCCCCGGTGCTGCCGAGCAAGATCGTCGCGGTCGGCAAGAACTACGCCGCGCACGCCCAGGAGATGGGCGGCGAGGTCCCGCTCGAGCCGATGATCTTCCTCAAGCCGTCGACCGCGGTGATCGGCCCCGGCGACCCGATCACGCTGCCCGAGCAGTCCGAGCGGGTCGAGCACGAGGCGGAGCTCGCCGTCGTCATCGGCCGGCTCTGCTCCGAGGTTCCGATCCGCCGCGTGCCCGAGGTGGTGCTCGGCTACACGTGCGCCAACGACGTCACCGCGCGCGACCTGCAGGCCACCGACGGCCAGTGGGGCCGTGCCAAGGGCTTCGACACGTTCTGCCCGCTCGGTCCCTGGATCGAGACAGAGCTCGACCCGACCGCCGTCGGCGTGCGCTGCACGGTGAACGGCGAGGTCCGTCAGGACGGCACCACCGCCGACCTCGTGCGCGGCGTCGCCGAGCTGGTCGCCTGGATCAGCAACGTCATGACCCTGCTTCCCGGCGACGTGATCCTCACCGGTACCCCGGCCGGCGTCGGCCCGCTCGTCGACGGCGACTCCGTCTCCGTCTCGCTGTCGTCCATCGGCACCCTCACGAACCGGGTGGTCACCCATGCCTGACACGTCCTCCCTGCCGGCG